>NZ_JAGIOF010000003.1 GCF_017876535.1 Paeniglutamicibacter kerguelensis | reverse complement strand
GTTTCGGCGCTGGTGGCCTCGCAGCTGCTCACTCCCGCGGAAGCGGGGTGGGATGCCGAGGAACGCGTGCAGTGGCTCCATGGCCTGGGGAAAGTGGAGCGTCTGCACCTGGTGAAGGGGCGAATCCACACCGCGATCGTCCGGGAGCAACAAACCCGGGACCCCGTGCCGAGGTGAGGCCCGCGAGGGCCGTACCCGGGGTCCGCGGGCAGGGCCCGACCGGCTTGATGTTCGGGTTCCCTAGCCCGTGGCTGTCGGGCCATGCACCGCACGTCCATAGTGCGGTGCACCCGAGGGTCCCGGCACCCCAGGCCGGGACCCTTGTTGGCGGCTTGCGTGGCCGGGCTTGAACGGGGCTCACTCGGAACGCGGGCACGCTTTCCATATGTGCTGTTATCGGCGCTTATGCTTTTTGTTTGGAGTGCGAACGGGTCGGTTTGGAATGAGTCCTAGCGTCTCAAGTTCAACATCATCAAAGGGGATCACAGGTAGAGGGCTTGCTTCGACCAGTGGCGTGACAAGGGGGTCGCTCGTCACAATTAGGCCAATCAGCTTGCATGGAGCTCCATTGGAATTGGTGCCCATCGCCTGAACAACGTCGGCGACATTGTTGCGTAGCCATTCCATGCGCCTTTGATGGAGTTCGACAGTCGGTTTTTTCTTCTTTTTTCCGTGGAATAACTTCTCGAGTTCGTTGGACATCTCGGCTGGCGTCCGTGCAATCTCGAAGTCTTTTGCCTCGACGGCCAAAATTGACCTGGTATCCGGGTGATAGGCCAGAACATCGATATCGCCGAGGTCTTGCCCGTTAGGGTCGACAATTCGGTTTTTACCGATCTTCTTCACTGAAACGAGTGTCGTCATGCCGAGGGCTTGGAGTCTTGCGGCCACCGAATGAGCGAACGCGTCGTTGATACGGCCCCTCGCCTCCGAGATACAGCGCTGCATCTCGGTAGTCTTCGCCCGGCCTTGCAGACGACCAGAAAGAAGGTTATCGAGCCAGTAGAGGCCCAAGCGATATATGCTCCGAAAGCCGAAGACCAGTTCGTTCCCCTGCTGTACCAAAGGCCGCCGAATATACGAACTGTCCCGGTTATATCGCCACGGCCAGGCGTCTTCCTTAATTTCAAGGAATGACGCTCGCGCAGTGAGGACGATTCGGTCAAGAACCGCGTTTACTGTGCTGTCCGTTAGAGCTGTTTTTTCAATGATCTTAGAGATGGCTTCGGAACGGTCGATGCGAGTTACTTGGTCAGCGGTTGCTATCTCGAGAAGACCGCCGCACACGGCACGTAGTTCGGTGAAAGTGAAGCCGAACTCGGCTCGCATTGCATCTGCGCTTCTTTCAATGAATTCGGCGTAGTCGAAGACGTCCGTTTCTGGGCTAGCGTCCTCGCTTTGGGCTGATCGAACCGATCGCCGGCTTGATGCTGTGGCATAGATTTCCATTGCAGTGGTTACCGACTCATTTCGGCTGAGGCCAAGGCGACCTGAGTCAAGAATGGATACCTGGAAGTCAGCGATACCGTAGTGGAGGAGATCGGAGGCTGTTGCTCTGTCAATGAGTTCTTTTGCCACGCTCAGGAGACGATAGTAGTCACGGACGTCGATGGTGTTGGTTCCGGACGGAGGCTGAGCTGCCACGTATTCGATCAAGAAACGGTTGGCACGTTGTGCCGACGCACTTTCCTTCCGGTGCTCGACAAGTTCCGTGACCGTGTGGGAGTTTTCACCGAAGCACGCCAACCGGGATTTCAGCATGGTCGCATTGACTTTGGCGTCGTGGCTCAGAGTTTCATTTTGGGCGATGAGGAAGTCGAGCAGGATTCTTTGGTCGTAGCCAGCGATCTCCGTTTCAAGAACATTGAAGAGGTGGCCGACGGTAGATTTGAGCAACTCGGTCCGAGCATGACCCTCGAAATTTCCGACCGAGAAATTGCCGCCGTTCGGTGACCGAAGCCATTCGCCAAGTTCGTCAAGTAATTGCGCGGCGACTTGGTCGTGACCAGTCAATGGGCGGGGCAGCCTGTGGGCCAGCATGTCGGGATTAGTGCTTTGATTGAATGAATTGAGCATTCGTTTGGTACCCAGTGGGGCAATTTTACTAAGTGGCAGCCCTAGTTCTGTTCGGTCAATATCGAACAAACTGACGAGAAGTGCTGAGACTAGTTCCCGCTCCGCCGTATTCTTTTTCTCTTGGAGGAGCGCTACGAAGGTCTCTGTCAACTCCAGAGTGAACCCACTGGTCATGGGTGAGACCCGAATGGCTGGCTGGGACCGTGACCAATCGCTGGTCATTTTCCATGCTTCGGGGTCTCCCCGTCTGATCACTAGTTCCGTTGTCGTGGAAGCGCTTTGGTTTTCGGTGTGGATTGCGCACTCACGAACCCAGTAAGCCACGCATTCAAGAAGGTCCAGATCCAAGCCAGTATGTTCGGTTGAGTCGGGGTCTATAGTCACGAAGATATCTCGGACATCGAGTTCAACTACATAACCGAGGTATGAGCTGTGGGGCTCGATAATGAAGATCTCCGGTGCATCGCGTTCGTAACGACGCTGGGCTTGCAGGACGCTCGGATTCTTCACAGGAGGGATGACGCCGTGCCGGTCGGTTTCTGTGAAGTACTTCTTTCGTGGCTGTATACCATCTGCTGTCTGAAAAAGCGTGAAAGTGGCCGGTTTTCCGTCGGTGAAATAGAACGATTTTTCATGGTCGTTGTACGAAGAAAACTCGTCGAGAACGGCGGTGGAAAATGACTCACCCGGGCGTCGGTCAACTGCCTCTGCGAAAAGCAGTAGCCCAAGCGGGCCATCAGGCTCGTGATGCAGCATGATTTCAAGATCGTCGGATCTAGCCATGAGCACGGGGTCAGAGTCCGCTATGTTTGGGATGCCCCAGACAGCACCGCGTCCAGGGCTGTCAGTGATGACCAGATGGAGCGTGGTCTCCGCCGACGAATATGTTCTACGCACGTCGGGTTCCATTAAATGGGCAAGCTGACTCATTGCGGCCTGTGTGCCATAGGTACCCCAAACATCGAGTTGCCAGTCGACGAGGGGGTCGGTCGCCACGATGATGTGAAGATCCCGCTTGCTATCAATTGGTAAGAGATAGCGGCTCATAACACCGTCATTTTCGAGAGCAACGGGTGATGCATCGCGAGGAAGCAACCTCATGACTCGACGGAATGCGGCGTCCCTCCACTGTCTGCCGAACTTTTCAAGCTCGCCTTCTTGGCGTACAAAACGCAGGAGATGGAAGCGGATGGTGATGAGCAGGTCCAATGGCAGTACAAGTTGGTAACCGGACGAAAGCCGCAGAAAAGGGGAAATGTAGAGGCGATCGTCAGTGATGTCATCAACGCACGGATCAACTAGCTCGCCCGGATTGAGGGCGAGAGTATCGATGACCATCCGTAGCCAAGCGCCGTGAGCATCGAGTTCGTCATTCGAAAGGAAAGCAGCCCGGGAAAGTTCTTCCAGCCAATTCGAGCCAGGAACATAGACCGGTGTTCGTGCGGACCCACTTGGCAGTGTGCCTCGTGTGAGGCCTGCTCGTTTAAGGACCATGTCGCTGACCATGAGGAGACCTTGAATCAGCTGTCGAGCTGGGCCACGCAGGTCATTCGGCATCCATGGTTCGCGAAAGGCTGCGTCCATTAAATTCTCTAGATCAGCAACAGTGTGTTCGCCTGATCCCGGCGATACAAGATATGGCCCGCCGAAGAAGCTGACGCTTTGCACAAGCACTTCTGAGTACGGGTCTTCTTGTGCCAAGATGCCTGGCCCGCCGATGTATTCAGTCCGTAGGAGCGCCCGGACGGCATTGGGGCTCATGGCCGAAGCTTGATTGTCATCGAGAGCCATGCCAAGGGCCGCGAGTCTATGTAGGCGTACGAGTCGCGGGGCGTTTTCTGGAAGGAGCATCAGTCCGGAGACGGCGGCGACGAGGGAGGGGCCATCTATATTTTGCGGAACGCGTCCCGTCGGAATACTAGCCCGGCGTTTTCATGAGTTGCGGATGTCATTAAGCGTCTTTAACGACGAAAAGGTGAGCTGAACTGGGAAAATAGAGGTAACCACACCTTTTATCCACCCAAATCAGGACTCACCTTTTCGATGATCAATACTACCCGCGTTTTCCCTTCCGTTCCGGCGGCCTTGACCGGCCAGTCGCTCATTTCCCATGCCGGGTTGAACGTGCTGACCTCGTTCGTGGAGGCGACCGGTTTCGGTGCCCTGTGCGAGGACCGCTTCTCCCAATTCGTCCCCGAACGAGCCACTCACCGGCCGGGCCGGATCCTCGGCTCGCTCGCGGTGATGCTCGCCGGCGGCGGGGAACACGTCTCGGACCTGGACGTGCTGCGCAACAGCCCCGGACTCTTCGGCCCGGTCCCCTCGGACGCGACGGTGTCCCGGTTCGTTGCACGTGCCGCCGACCAGCCCGAGGCCTTCGCCCACGGCTTTTCCACCCTCAGCCATCGGCTGCGTTCCCGGATCTGGGCGGCGGCCGGAAAACGGAACCCCGCAGCGTTGGCCACCCGTCTGGACCCGCTGGTGATCGACATCGATGCGACCCTGGTAACCGCGCACTCCGAAAAGGAAAACAGCGCCGGAACCTACAAGGGCGGGTACGGGTTCGCGCCCATGATTGCCTCGGTGGATTACGGCAAGGACAACGGCACCGGGGAGATCCTGGCCGCGATGCTGCGGCCGGGAAACAAGGGTGCGAATTCCGCGAAAGATCACATCACCGTGCTCTCCGAGGCCTTGGGGCAGCTGCCCGACACGATGCGCGACGGTCAGGGGAACCTGGCCGCGGAGAGGATCCTGGTGCGCACCGACAGCGCCGGCGCCTCCCGCGAATTCCTGCACCACCTGTATGTGCTGGGACTCCAGTTCTCCACCTCCTTCGCCCTGCCGGTGCCCAACGAACGTTTCATCGGCTGGATCAACAACAAGGAGCACTGGGAACAAGCGCTGGACCAGCACGGAAACCAGCGCCACGACGCCTGGGTCATCGACGCGACCAAGGTCATCGAGCTCAAGGACTACCCCGAAGGCACCCGTCTCTATTTGCGGGCCGAACCCTTGCATCCCGGGGCGAAGGCCTCGCTCTTCGACGTCGACGGGCACCGCGTGACCGCGTTCCTCACCAATGCCCCGCGCTACAACGTCGCATTCCTCGATGCCCGGCACCGAGCCCGGGCAAGGTGCGAAAACCGCATCAAGACCCTCAAGAACGCAGGCCTGGGAAAGCTGCCATTCAAGGCGTTCGCGGCCAACCAGCTCTGGGCCAACCTGGCCGTGCTTGCGCTGAACCTCGTGTCCTGGATGCAAGTGGCGATCCTGCCTGCAGGTCATGCGGCCGGGGTCTGGGACCTGAAGCGATGGCGCTACCGGCTGTTTTCGATCGCCGGAAAACTCACCAGCAGCGCACGGCGGCGACGGCTGCTGGTCCCCGAGGCGGCACCCGAAGCCAACCTCTTCACCACGCTACTCGAGGGAAACACCCGGTTGCGGCACCGATGGCGAAACGGGCACCTGACGGCATAACGGCCCGCCAACAACAGCCCCTTCGAGACGAAAGAGACCCCTTCCGGGAGATGGAACCCGGCGCCCATGCCGGCGACATGGCCATCCCTGCATGCCCGAAAAACAGCCGGGCCGCCGATCCCGGGAAAATCACGGAATCAGCGGCCTGCCGGCACCCGGTGAAAAATCGAGGCTAGTCACAGCTCAATACTCCCATGCAAAACCAATACCATTTCTGTAAATCCCTTTGAGCAGAGCCGCCGCCGCCCCTGGGTCTTCGTATCGATGAGGTCTACTCCTGCCGGCAATGACAACTACGGCCACAAGAGGGGCGTGGATAGCATGCGTATCATTTCACGTAAGGGTATTTCGGCATGAAAGGGATCCTGAATCTGCCCGTCCATTAGAGCTGCAACTCTTCGTAAACCAATTCACTGAGCATTTTCAGCAGTGCCGCCATTTTCGTCTTGTCCCCCAGCGCCTGCAAACTCAGGTTGTAGTGGCTGTCCATCGAGTTGGCCACGGCATCTGTGATTGCCTGGGCCAAGTCGGGGCTGCTTCCGAAATGGCTGCGGGAATTGTTCTGCGCCTGTTTCTGCAGCGTATCGTTTTTCACCAGCTCCCGCCGGACGCCTTCAACGAAGTGCGCCACGGCATCCATTTCCTCGCCTTCGAAAGGCAGGTTGGCCTGCTGGATGATTTCCTCCCAGGTCGACAAGACGGGATCCTTCGCCTGCCCGGTGCCGACCTCCGTGGGCGGTTTCAATCCAGCGTCCTCGCCAGTGAGCTGCAGCTGCGCCTGGCCCTTGTCCTTGAGCGCGTACTTCGCCAGCGCCACCCCGGAAAGATCCAGTGCCACCTTGGCATCGTTCACGCGGAGAACAGGTAACAGGTGCTTGTAGTAGATCGAGCGTTTTTCCAGGTCGGCGTCGGCAAAGTCGAAGATCTGGGAGAGGAAATCATAGGCGCGGATAAACGATCCCAGGTCCTTGCGGAACAGGTCAAGCTCGTCCTGTGACGTTTTGTCCTCCGCGGCCACGGCGGCGTTGTACCGGGTATTGAAGCGGGACTTCGCCGGTGCCACCCAGCCGGACAGGGCGTTGTTGCCTTCCTCCAGGACGTAGGACTTCGCCAGCCCGTCCACCTCGGACTCGAGGTAGATCTGGGCGGCATCGAGCTTGGCCTGCAGGTCGTGGACGACGTTCGGGTCCGAGACACCCTCCAGTGCGGCTTCCCGGAAATAGGGCTGGAAGGAGGCCAGGATTTCGTCGGGTTCGTTGACGAAGTCGAGCACGAATGTCTGGTCCTTGCCCACGGCGATGCGGTTCAGTCGGGAGAGTGTCTGCACGGCTGAGACCCCGGAGAGCTTTTTGTCCACATACATCGCCACCAGCAGGGGCTGGTCGAAGCCGGTCTGGAACTTGTTGGCCACCAGCATGATCTTGTATTCGTCGGTGGAGAACGCCTCGGGCAGCGTCCTGCCCTTCAGCCCCGGGTTCATGTTGGTTTCGGTGAATTGCTCGGGCCCGGATTCATCGTCGGTCACCTCGCCGGAAAAGGCGACCAGGGTCCCCAGCCCGGAGTAGCCCGCGTCGGTGATGTACTTGTCGATCGCGCGCTTGTACCGCACGGCTTCCTTGCGGGAGCCGGTGACCACAATGGCCTTGGCCTTGCCGTCCAGGCGCCAGGCGACATTGGTGCGGAAGTGCTCGACGATCACCTGGACCTTCTGGCTGATGTTGTAGGGGTGCAGCTTCACCCACCCCATCAATGACTTGAGCGCCTCGGACTTCTCCACCTTGGAGTCTTCGGAGTCGTAGTCCTGCCCCTTGTGGGTGAGCCGGTAGGCGACCTTGTAGCTGGTGTAGTTCTGCAGCACGTCCAGGATGAAACGTTCCTCGATGGCTTGCTGCATGGAATACAGGTGGAACGGCTGCGGCAGCCCGTCCGGCCCCTTGCGGCCGAACAGCTCGAGGGTCTTGGCCTTGGGCGTTGCAGTGAACGCGAAGTAACTGATGTTCTTCGCGTCGGCGCGCTCGGACATCTCGGCCGCCAGGAACGCCTCGACGTCGAACTCGCCCCCGTCATTGACGTCCGCCAGTTCCTCCGAAGACAGGACCTTCTTCAGCTTGTTGGCCGTGGAACCGGTCTGGGAAGAGTGCGCCTCGTCAGCGATGATCGCGAAATTCCGCCCCTTCAGGGCCCTGGATTCGGCGATGGCTTTCAGAGCGAAGGGGAAGGTTTGGATGGTGACGATGATGATCGGTGTCCGTGCCGTCAGTGCGGCGGTGAGTTCGGCGGACTTGGAACCCGCGTTGCCGCGGATGGGAACCACAACGCCGGACTTGTGCTCGATCTGGTAGATCGCGTCCTGCAGCTGGGAATCCAGCACGGTGCGGTCCGTCACCACGATCACCGAGTCGAACAGCTTCTCGTTGCCGGCCCCGTGCAGGGAGCTGAGCTGGTGCGCGGTCCAGGCAATTGAGTTGGTCTTGCCGGAACCCGCCGAGTGCTGGATGAGGTACCGGTGGCCGGGGCCCTCGGAGCGGGCGGTCTCGATGAGCTGGTTGACCACGTCCCACTGGTGGTAGCGCGGGAAGAGCAGGGACTTGCGGAGGTCCCGTTCACCTGTGACGGGGTCGGTCTTGTCGCTGACCTGCAGGTGCAGGAACTTGCCGATGATGTTCAGCCAGGAATCGCGCTGCAACACCTGATCCCACAGGTAGCTGGTGGCCGACCCCTTCGGGTTGACGGGGTTGCCGGCGTGGCCGTCGTCGCCGAGGTTGAACGGCAGGAAATAGGTGTCCTTGCCCTTCAGCTCGGTGGTCATCTGGATCTCGTCGTTGCTGACGGCGAAGTGCACCAGGGCCCGGCGGCCAAAGGACAGCAGCGGCTCGTCCTTGTTCTTCCCGTTGCGCGGCAACCGGTCGTTTCGGTACTGCGCGACGGCGTCGTTGATGTTTTGCGTGAAGTCGGTCTTCAGCTCGATGGTTGCCACGGGCAGGCCGTTGACGAACAGGACCAGGTCGATGCTCTTCTTGGTGTCGACCGTGGAGTAATGCACCTGCCGAACCACCCGAAGGCGCACCTTGCTGTATCGCTCGAGGGTCTGGGGGTTCAGGCCCATGGCCGGTTTGAACTGGCACATCTCGAACTTGGCGGCAACGTCCTTGAACCCCGTGCGCAGGACCGAAAGCATGCCAGCCTCCTTGGTCGCCGGCTTGTCCAGCACCTTGCAGAGACGGTCCAGAAGCAGTTTCTTGGCCAGCTCCTGCTCGGCCGGCGAATCCGCGGGCTTCAGGACCTTGGCCAGCTGCTGCGGCTGCGTGTCGGCCAGCCAGCCGAAGACATCCTCCGGGATCAGCGCCCGGGTGGCATCGTAAAGCTCGCCGGCCTTGCGCTGCGGCTCATAGATCCAGCCCTGGGCCGCAAGTGCCTGGCAGATCTCGTCCTCGAACGTCACTTCATTGTGCTGCGCCATCTAGTTCCCCCTAGAAACCGTCGAAAAAGTCCTGGTCAAGCTTCTTCACCACCACGGTACGGTCCACTTGGACCCCGACGCCGTAGTCGAACATGAGCGAGGCCAACCGCTGCCCGTCGATCAGGATCAAGGTGTAGTGGGCGGTGTCCCGGGCGACGGCACGCGCACCGCTGGTGAACGTCGAGGTGGTGATGAAGATGCCCTTGGTGGCACGGAACTGGCCCAAGGCGCCACTGAAGGCCTGTACCTCGGGCGAGCCGACGTTGTTCCCCTCGGAGTACCGCTTCGCTTGGAGGTAGACGCGGTCGAATCCCAGCGCATCCTGCCAGACGATGCCGTCGATCCCCTTGTCACCGGATCGCTGCGTGGGTCTCAGGTTGTCTTCCCTGTCGGTTCCGTAGCCCAACGCCTTGACTACGAAGGGAATCAACCTCTCGAACGCGTCAGGCGTGAGTTCGAGAAGATTGCGGTAGATTTCGTCGATTACGACCTGGTTCAGCTGGCTCGCCGATTGTTCCAGGACTTCAGACGGATTGGATTCGGCCACTGGAGTTGCCGAAGCATCCATTGCACTAAAGCTTGCCGTTGAAGGAGCCTTAGGGGGCTTCGATTTCTTCTGGTATTCGCGGTAGGAATCGTACTCCAACAGCGTCTGGAATGTGATGGGTGCCCCGGCTGAAGTGCGGCGACGTCCCTCGTCACTGATCCGGTATTGCCCTCGAGCTTCACGCACGAGCAAACCGGCCTTCATCGAGTCGAACACTGCCCAATTGATTCGGTTTACCCAGCGGGCTTCCCCGGAGGACATGACCTCGGCCATGTCCTCCTCGGAAAGCTTCATGCTCTTTGCCACGGTGGTTCGAACCTCGGCATTCCTCCGGATCTGTCCGTCGGACATGATCCTTAGGACGGGGTCAACGAATCCATGCCATTGTGGCAACGCCATCGTTATGCAGCTCCTTCGCGAACATCGATTTTGCCGGTCACGGCAGCGGAAATGAGAGCGGAGCGGCGCTCGGATAGGAGTTTCATGGCCGTCTCCGAACGACGTGCCAAGTCGTCGATGCGTCCCGTGCTCAAATCAAGATAGTCGACGATCCTAAGTTGTTCCGCAACAGACGGAGCAACGAGTCGAAGTTCGATAAGCTTGCTTGCCTTGAGCCCCAAAGCAGTGGATCCAGTTGCTCGTTCCTCGAGCTGAGCCTGAAAGTATGGGGAATTCATTGCATACACGGCAAATTTCGGAATCAACTCGGCTTTCGGCCGGAATTTGATAACACGCTGGGCCAAAGCCACCCCCGGATCATCAACGAGTGCGAAGTTTCCGAGAGGAGCCTCCATCGTCATGAGAATGTCGCCTAGCGCAGGACGGCCTCGGCTCATTACATTATCGTAATCATCCACCCCCACATATTCGGTCGAGGCTGCATAGTCAATGTAGCCCTTCCGCACGTTCTTCGCCGTGACCAGGAAGATGCCATCGTCGGTCTTCTTTGGAGTAGCACCGCGATAGTCCACTCGCCCTGTCATGAAATGACACATCGGCTTCTCCGTCCAATGACTAGGAAAATCATCGATCCAAGGGACGCTAGAGGGCTCGGTAGATTCGGTGGGGTCGAGGCCTTTGGTGACGGCGCGATTGATAGTGGCCTGGCGTTTCTCGGCAAGCAGCCCGATGAGCCGCTTCTGTTTGCCGATTAGCTCGTCGATCTGTGCTGTTTCTCGGTCGAGAAACTCAGAGATCGAATTCTGCGTCGATTGATTTGGAAAGGGCATTTGAAAGGAAAGAAAGTCGTTCTGGCTGAGGTTCTGCATGCTACTGCTGGTGCCAACACATATGGCGGCAACTTGGTCGCGATATTCCCGCGTTTGCATCCACCAGTAGACAAATTTTGCTACTGCCGTTTCAGATGTTCGCACTTGCCAAAGACGATCCGGAAGATACAGATTGTCATAGTCACGTTGGGTGTGGCCAGCAGCACCCACAAGCGCCGGTGTGTTCATGCGGCTGACGATCAACCGGTCGCCCCGGACGGGACAGGAAACACGGTGAAGTTCGTCCGGATCAACGACCTTGTTTTCCGTTGCGTCGAAGTATCCGTTGGAGACACTACTCGTCTTCAGCACGCCTGTTTCGTCGTTAGTGGTTGGGAGGTCAATCGCATTTACACTAGTTCCACTTTCGATCTCAGACACCACACGGCGGACCGCCAGTTGAGGATAGGTCACTTCTCGACCTCGGCAAGCAGTGTCGTGATCTCACCGATGAGCTTGTTCAGATCGGCGTCGATCTCGTCCAATGCCCTGGGTGCGATGTATTTGTAGAAGTGCCTGGTGAAGGGGATCTCGTAGCCGATCTTCGTTTTGGACTCGTCGATCCAGGCATCGGGCACGTGCGGGAGCACTTCTCGTTCGAAGTAGGCCTGGATGTCTTCGGCCAGTGGCACGTTTTCGGTATCGCGCAGCTCCGTGTCGGCCTCCGGCATTCCCTTTGGCCCCGTGCACGCGTCTGCGCCCTCGTCGCGTTCTGACAGTCCCGCGAGCACTGCCTTGAAGATCGGCGCGCCGAGTTTCAAGCCGCTGCTGGCGAGAACCGGTTTGAGGACCTTGAGGAAAGCCTCCCGGTTCTTGTCGACCTCGCCGGGCTCGGCCACTTCGGAGCGGAGGGCCTTTGCCAAGAGCAGCCGATCGTCGGTGGCCATCCTTTCCACCGGTTTCTGCGCCAGCACGGCGTCGATACGGTCTGCGGTGAAGGCGAAGTTGAGCTTCAGCGGGCGCTCCACGGTGATGGTGGAGTAGCCGAAGTCCCGGTTGGTGAAGATCTTGGATGTCTCGCCGTCGTCCTCAAACGCCCCATACAGGCGCACGATGTCCGAGATGTCGTTGGGTCCGAGTTCCTTGCGTTTGGACCCGAGACTTTTGCGCATCTTCTGGAAGAAATCGACGCCGTTGATGAGCTGGATCTTGCCGACGCGCTCCGGATGCTTCTGCTTCTTGCTGTTGGAGAGGATCCAGATGTAGGTGGCGATTCCGGTGTTGTAGAACATGTCCGTGGGCAGCGCGATGATGGCCTCAACAAGGTCGTTCTCGATCAGGTACTTGCGGATCTCCGACTCGCCGGAGCCGGCACCACCGGTGAACAGCGGCGAGCCGTTCAGGACGATCCCGATGCGTGATCCTCCTTCGTGAGCCGGGCGCATCTTGCGGACCAGGTGCAGCAGGAACAGTAGGGATCCGTCGCTGACGCGGGGCAGGCCCGGGCCGAAGCGCCCGTCAAAACCGTGGAGATCGTGCTCTTTCTGGATCTGCGGCTGGATCTTCTTCCATTCCACGCCGAAAGGCGGGTTGGAGAGCATGAAGTCGAACTGCTGGCCGATGTTCTGGTCGTCGGCGAGGGTGTCTCCGACGGAGATCTTGGAGATGTCCTGGCCCTTGATGAGCAGGTCAGACTTGCAGATGGCGTAGGACTCGTCGTTGATCTCCTGGCCGTAGGCAACGAGCGATGCGCTGGGGTTGAGCGAGTGCAGGTGTTCCTGGGCGACGGTGAGCATGCCGCCTGTGCCGGCGGTGGGGTCGTAGATGCTGCGGACGATGCCCTCCTTGGTGAGGACATCGTCATCGTAGTTCAGCAGGAGCTGCACCATGAGCTGGATGACCTCACGCGGCGTGAAGTGCTCGCCGGCGGTCTCGTTGGATGATTCAGCGAAGCGGCGGATGAGTTCTTCAAACATGAGGCCCATCTCGATGTTGCTGATGGTCTCCGGTCGAAGGTCGATCGCGGCGAAGTCCTTGACCACGTGGTAGAGGAGGTCCGAGCCGTCCAGCTTCTCGAGCGTCTTGTAGAACTCGAAGCGCTCGAAGATGTCCCGGGTGTTCTCTGAGAACCCCTGGACATAGTTGAGGATGTTGGCCTTGATATTCGTGGGGTCATCCAGGAGCTTGGCGAAGTTGAATAGCGACGTGTTGAAGAAGCTGTGGCCCGAGGCCTTCTGGAGGAAGGCGTCCAGGGGGATGTTCAGGTCCTTCTTGGCTTCCGCCTCTTTCAGGACGGCATCCTTCGTTCCTTCAAGCACGCCGTCCAGTCGGCGCAGGATCGTGAACGGGAGAATCACCGAACCGTACTGTGCCGGCTTGTAGGTACCCCGCAGAATGTTTGCGATGCTCCACACCAGATTGGCGTTGTTGTTGCCGGCCACTTACTCCCACTTCCCTTGCCTCAGGCAGCGGGGCGCGCTGGAAGTTTCATCTGCCGCTGGTGGCGTCCCCATTGCCGTGCGGCTTTCATCGATCGCACACGTACTTACCCTGAATTGTATGGTGCGGACAGCCCTGTCCTGACCAATGACTCTCTCGTAAGAGATCTGTCATTAGGTTAGAGAGAGCAGTCCGCAATGCCCTACGCGATCGAGCTGACTTGCTCTGTCACCGTGGTACCTGTGGGCCATCGGTTCTCAACTCTTCTTCGCGACTGCGCCGCCGGGCCCGACTATAGGGTTTATTGAGTGTTCCCGTTGCGGGGAAGAACGTGAGCCTGTCGGTTGCCGTTGGCGACAAACCGAACTAGCGGACTGCCGTCTTGCGCAAGAGCGTCAAGGACGGCGTTGGGCACGTCCGGATTCATGGCGACGAGGACGGCGAGGTCGATGCTGCGGCCGGCAAGCTCCGCCAGAAGAGGCCCTGGTGTTGAGCCATTGAAGGCGACTGCATGGCGAACTTGCTCGTCCTTGTCGTCGGCAAGTGAACGCAGCACTGCAACGGGAGTATTCGGGTTCGCCGCGACGGCACGCCGCACCTGTGCGCTTCGTTCCCCACCAAGCATCACAAGCAGATCCGTATCTGCCCTGCGACTAAATGCAACCTGCATTCGCACCTCAGCTTTGGGATTTGCAACCATCTCCACCAGTCTGACGCGGTGAGGACGCGATGGTGACGGTGGACGTTCTAGTTCGGTTTCCGCTTCACGCGTTGGTTCCTCCGGCGTTGCGGGGTTCGCCAGTGCCGTAGAACCTACGCTAGCCTCAGCATCAACAAGCAGGCTTTCAAGGACGCTTGGTGGAAGATTAGGGTTCTTGGCCGTCCCGGCTCTGACTTGCGGGTCCTCGTCATGTGAGAGCGCCACGAGAACAATCGCCGGCGAAAGCGGGTTGCCAGCTACCCGCGCCCTCACTCCCGGTTCGGGATCGCTGGCGAGACGCTCCAATACAGCGATTGGAGTGTGGGGGTTTGTGACGACCGCGCGGCGAACACCGTCTTCAGCGCTGCGAGCGAGCCGCGACAGCGTCCTCCCACCGCTTCGACCATCGCCCGCTACGACCACACGCATGTCGGGATCACGCACTCGGCTCTTTGAGAGACGATCGAGGGCTTCCTCGATCACCCGCGGCGGCAAATCAACGTCTGCACGTGTCTCAGTCAGTTTGAGCACCTCGTGCAGATCCTCGTCGACATCGACCAGAAGCATGGCCTCCGCGATGAAACTAGCCAGGTCACCAGGAGTGTACGGGTTTTCAAGTACCGATAGTCGTACCTCGCGTTTCTTATCCGCAGCCAAGTGAGTTAGGGCAGCAAGCGGTGCGGCGTGATGCTTTGCGACCGCAGCGCGCACTCTGACGTCCCTGTCTGATGCCAGATCGATCAAAGCTGACTCCGGCACCGAGTGCAAGGAAACAAGCAACTCACGAGTTGCGACGGATTTGCTGGTCTGCAGCGACTCAATGAGCTGAGCCCGATCGGCAGCACCAAGAGACGGGTTATCGATCAGGTTGGCGAGCACCTCGGTCGAGGAACTCGACGTAAGCGTCAGAAGCGCGTCGCAGGGAGTCGATGGGTGAGCAGCAACGAGGCAAAGCGTCCTGTGCTTGTATTCAGCGGCGGTGTACCACCACTCCCGTATAGATTCCATACCCTCGGTGCGGAATCGCAATCTCGCTTCCGGAGATGCCGCGAGATCGGCGAGCAATGTGCCGAGAGACTCGGCCTTAGTGCTCAGGGTACGCTCAAGAGCCTGCCATCGAATCTCGGGATCAGCGTCACTCAGTAGGCTTTCACGCACAGCCGTCTCCGAGATAGGCAGCTCCCCTGCAATCCTTCTTCGAACCCAGCGGGGGCGATCCGACCGGAACAGATCGTCTAGAACTTGATCGGGGAGACCGGCCTGCATCCATTCTTCGACATCAAGCTGCCGTTTAGACAGCCGACCCCAGATACGGCTAGCTTGCGGAATCGGCAAAAGGGGGAAGCCGCGCGTCATTTGGAGGAATTTGTCGAACCACTGCGAGTCAAGTGCAGATTCGTCGCGGTTCTGGCTGATTTGAACCGCACCATGTCCTCCTGCACTGGACAGCTCGGCCTCCAGCGGCGCCCTGCCCGCCAGTTCGGTTCCAACTCCCTGGTGAGTTCGGGCAGCCCATTGCACGTCAGGGCTGGTGTCGGCTTCCAAGGCTTTCACCAGCGGTAAGGGAGCGCCAGGATTTGACGCCACGGCTCGCCGAACCGCAATGCTTCGGTCGTGCGCGAGTGTTTGAAGCACGTCTTCGGGCGCTGCTTCATTCATCGCAACACCCTCACGAACCTGCCAACGGGCATCTCCCACGAGCTTTCGAAGGGTTGGCTCGGGTGTCACCGCGTTCCGTCCAACGCGCCGACGGAGGTCAACGTCCTCACCTAGCGCCAGCTCGGCCAACATCTCGTACGGAGTGTGCCGATTATCCGCAAGCAGTTGACGCTTGCGCCTCGCCGAAATAGGAGCATGTGGCGCAAGCTGCGTCTTTCCTATCGCCTTGATGAACCCCTGTCTCAGCGAAGGCAGCAATTCCTCGGGGTCACCGCCAAGAAGGCGCTTGAGACTCCAACGGGGCGTCATCCCCTGGCGCGGGAGCCATATGCCGACATGGCGAATGCCGAGGCTGTCATCGGAATCCAGCATCACATACCCAAGCAACTGACGCAGGAAGTCTCGCAGCTTGGGTACGGTCAACGCGCCGTAGACTTTGCAGTCGATCAAGGTTTCGCCGATCACCCAGTCGGCATCGGCCCCTCCGACGAGCCCCGATCCTGCGAACCCCGGGTTTGGTTCGTAGTGGTCTCCGTCGGCGATCTGCTCCCGCCAGGTTTCCAGCTGACCAGCATTGGACAACATCAGCGATGTGATGTCTGCCAGTGCAAGCGGATCAAGCCGGTCTGCGAACGATTTTCCGTCGACAACCGCATCGCAGGAAGCGCCGACCGAACCGATGAGTGCCGTCGCGCCCGCCCGAGCGGCCTGTTCACAGTAGGCAAGGAGGATGGATGCCCGGTCGAGCTCCGAGTCGCTGGACGGTTCGCGCAACAGCGTCTCTGCCACGCCGAACGCTTCGGTGAGTATCTTGGCGCGGTGGGGACCGTTCTCCATGAATGGAACATAGCGTGTCAGCTGGGCAACACCGGCGGCAGCAGCGGAATGGCGAGGGTCAAAACTCCCGAGGTCGATTCGTGCACGAAAGTCGAAAGCCGTACCGGATAGTGGTCGATCCGCTCCCGGGAAGGGAAGCACTATAGTCCTGCTACTTGCGATTTCCGGCAGGCCCAGAGCCCCTACCGCCGCGCGAGATTCGTAGCTTCGTCCGCTCGAGGCTTGAAGGAGCGGAGAAATGCCATCCAGGTAGGCACGCACTGACGACTGCGGATCACGAAGAAGCGATGTAAGGCTCATCCGTCGACTCTAGCCATGAGTCTTCGCGAAGTGGAATCGTCACGATTCTCACTCACTCAAGGACACATAAATACCGCGGGGGTGCAACCCGTGTCGCCTCAACTTTGCCCCACGGCGCGGAGCGGCGCTGGGGTGCTAGGCACTGGGTCTCTTAACCTACGGGCCTCCCAAAACGGCGGCATGACTTCAGGGACAGTTCAATCCTTTGATTAGGGATCCACGAGTAGCGATAGTTTTGCTTTGTCAGTCTGGCTGTTCGGCCCTGACGGCGCTTCTCATCAATGTGTCTCAAGCAGCGTGGTCGTAACGAATGGCCCTGGCAGCCATTGGTGGGACGTACAAGGGCTGGTCAGGAAAGCCGCGTCTGGGCTCTCCACATAAGCGGAGGAATACATACCTATCCGAAGCAAGACAATGGAATGAAGCCAGACCTGGCACCCACCACGGCACGGCAGGTACCCAGGGGCCCCGGTCGCTTCAGCAGAGCGCTTCAATTTCAATTACTTGCCAGCGGAGTGGAGGCGTCTACTACGCATCCAAAGAACTCGAACTGAATATTCCGGAAGTGCTCCAGTTAAGTGGAGAGCCCAGAGCCGCGTGTACGTTCTTCGTCGTTCTTTACATTCAGGCCAACGCGATCTTCACTACGTAACTATTTGAAGTGCCTCATTCCAATAGGTCACTCAATGTTTGGGCTTCGGCGAGATGCATCGATGAGATACTGATTTCTCCTCGGGCTGCCAAGTTAAGTGGTTCTATGCCGTCGACGAGCTGTGCATGGGCTATCCGATCCAGGACTGCTCCGACCAGTGGGGCGGAAGTTCTGAGGGCTACTTCGAGCGTCTGAGCTGTGGCAGCGCCTCCATGCACCACCATGTTTCGGTTTCGGTACATCCGTCTAAAGGCGTGCTCGATTTGAATGCGTACCTCGGAAAGAGTTGCTGAGCCATTTTGGACTACTGATAGGACTCGTTCTTGTGCAGCTGCGTCACTTGCTCCGGCCAAGTGCAGCATTTGCCCACTTCGAAAATGCTCAAGAACTAACTCGCACCTTTGTTGGTTCGTCACCGCCGACTCGAGATTCTCAGCGAGGACGCTGTTTTCCTTGCCTTCTTGGACAAGTTTCTGTGTTGGCGTTAGCGCCAATGCAAAATGGCCGGCGATGCTCGGTTTAGTCGATTTCTTGTTATGCGCATGAGCCAAGCTGGTTAATTCAGCTCTGGGCCATGAACATGCAGCCAGTGTCGCTGCTCGTGCGGCAACAACAACACCTCGGCCGTCTTTTGCGTCTTGGGGGTCGCCGGGAGAAAACAGCAGTGCTTCCAACGCAGACCATCCGCTCGCAATCGCCGGTCCTGCAGAACTGCTGTTGTTCAGCGAAGCGGCTAATTCGAGAGCGTCATCGAGGGAAGTCGATGCCACCCCAACTGCATGGACTTTCCGTTCTGCGAGTAGTGATCGCACGTAAGTTCCGCGGTGGGGTTTACTCAAGGAGTATCTTTTGGCGTCCTTGGCGCCGCTTGCCCGGATCCATACGGCTTCGCAAGGCGCTAGCTTGCTATATCCCGGTGCGTAGCTAGCTCGCGCAATGATCCGATCAACAATGCCCGCGGCTATGCGGGATGCCGCATAAGGATCCATTGCAAGAATTTCGTAACGAAACCCGCCCATATAGCGCACGCCAGATCTCACACTAGGGTCACTGTCCTGAAGCCAGTGTCGGATTTCGCTGGGAACCAGCCAATTTGTGTGGGCTTGCGCTGTCTCGGGGTTGGGCATTTTGTTGAACGGTATGACGACGTCAAAGGTTGTGATTTTTTGCGTGCGTAATAGCTCGGCGTCGACGAAGAGCTCTTGGACGGAACTCCCGACACTAATATGACGACCGATCCATGAGTGTAGGTAGGGCATGCTGAAGCCGACGTCCAGCAGGAGTGCTGCGATG
Source organism: Paeniglutamicibacter kerguelensis (assembly GCF_017876535.1). Lineage (NCBI taxonomy): Bacteria > Bacillati > Actinomycetota > Actinomycetes > Micrococcales > Micrococcaceae > Paeniglutamicibacter > Paeniglutamicibacter kerguelensis. Next base: position 74,166 of record NZ_JAGIOF010000003.1, on the reverse strand, counting down.
GCCCGTGCCGTTCGTTCTGCACCGGGCGGGGAGGATGAATCGACGGCCGTCAGCCATAGGTTTAGGTACCGACGCTCGGCTTGAGTAATTAGCTGTTCAAGTGCGCGCCAATGTCTGGATTCGTAAGGAACGCCTGTAGCGAGCTCTGTGGTGAACTTCTTTTTTGTCTCTCGACCCCCAATCCCGCGATCAAGGCCTACTATCCGTTCGAGCTCTTTTGCCAACCACCCGACCGCGTGCTGGCTTAGGACGTTGCGGCTATTCCAGAAGGACGCATCAAGCAGTTCTTTTAAGGTTGAGAGAGTTCCAGCTTCCCACAGCCTCTTTTGCCAAGGTGACGACTCAAAGAAGAAGTCTTGTAGACGTGCGGCAAGATGGGTTGCGAACCATTCTTTGCCGATATGCCCTTGCGAGAGACTGAGGGTGCTTGAGTTGCTCATCTTACTTATTTTGCCCTATGATGATTACATCGCTGAAGCGATCTAAAATCTAAAGTACGGGAGTCGCCCTTAGGGGCCACTCCCTACTTCTTTTAACGCATGTATAGGGTTTCTCCACTGGGCAACTAGGCATCCGGATGCTGCGTGGAGCTTACTGCGTATCGGCATTCAGCTCATTTGGCATGGATAACCTCGTAGGACACTTGATCCCTTTCCAAGATCTGGATCAGCTGCCTCAGCCTCGTCTTTGGAGTTCCAAGCATGAGCAACCGTTTCGCGCGGCTAGCTCCAACGTAAAGAACTCGTCGTTGTTCCGAATTAATATTTGCAGACCAATCATCCAGAACGTGGGAGCGACCAGCAACGGTTCTTTGGGGGAGTGCCAATAATACTGAATCAAATTCTGCACCTTTGACTGCATGTATGTTTGCCCATAATGCGGGTACGCCTGAATTCGGATTTGAAGTGGTGGACTCCTCCCAGTACGTCCACAACTTGCTTGTTGGTTTGCTTAGCTTGTTGCTCAGTGTCGGGATGAGAGAATGACGCTGATTGCCCAGTTCAATCTTGATGAAGTTGCGCAGGCCCTTTCCACAATCATCCGGCGATTTCCAAGCCTTGGAAGACTCTTGCAACCTCCCCACGAGGATTCTTAGTTGTGTTGGGCCCAACCCGAGGGACTCCAGTTCCAGCACTCGATTACCGTGAGAAGTGGCGTCCGGCCATTGAAAAAGGTCGAGAATGGACCGTTCTAAGCGGCGGACAGCGGCTAGACGCATCTTTGGATTACCACTGTTCCGGAGGGTAACTAGCGAGGTGAGAAAACTTTCAGTTATGGAGCTGCCGTTGGGAGGTTCAATGCCTCCTATCGATATCTTTCGGGCGTCTGAAGTAGCGTGGGAGAGGACCCTGAAAGAATCATTCTTCACGCCGTATTGAGTATTCAGCTGTTGGGCTGCCTCTTTCAGCTTGTTTCCGCTTCCGACGATCACGAAGGTCTTTGTGGGATAATTTGTGGTTTCGGCGCTGGGAACCACGGGCGACCGACCGACCGACCGTAGGCTCGTCACCATCCCGCAAATCGCTTGGGTGGAGCGGTGGCACACGTCTAGTTCCACAATTTCTTCTTGAGGAATTTTTTCTCGATATCGCGCGTATGCATTGTTGGACACTTGCCTAAATTCGTAGATGGCTTGGTCGGGATCTGCGACCACCACAATGGAAACACCCGAAGCGGTGAGAAGTTCCAGCAGTCGGTGTTCGCTTTCATCACAGTCTTGGAACTCGTCAACGATGACCTCGGTAAATCTGCGTGACAGGCGGAGCATATATTTCGATGTGCTGCCCTGTTGAAGCACGTCAAAAGCTATTTGGCGTGCCGAAGACGTGTCATATATATGTCTATCCAGAAGTCTGATATGGACGCGAGAAGCTTCGCCTTGGATCCACGCTTGCGCCTGGGGGGTCAATCGTTCCCAATACTGCTTTTCTGCGTGGCTTAGGTACGAGCTTTCAATGTAGAGCTGCTTATTTGCTCTTCGCCGAAAACGCGACAGCCGAATACCGATACCTCCGCTCTGCGTACGTATTCTTGCAAGATGGTCCGGCAGATCGTCCCACGAAGCTAGGTAGGTGGGCATCACTCCATGGTTGGAGACAATGTAGGGAGTGACAATATAGCGGTGAAAAAAGTGATCGAAAGTTCCCAAGAAGTGCGGTGCTTCGACAAGGTGAGGGCTGTCTGCACACCTTAGCTTCGCTTCGTTAACAGCAGCATTAGTGAACGACAGCAACGCGATGCCGCGGGACGAACGATGCGCTTGTTCTTTGAAACGGGCAACTATCGCACGGGTTTTTCCTGCTCCAGGACCCGCCTCGATAAGCCTCGTGCCTGGTTCCAGGACGGCCATCTGCTTTTCCGTGAGGGGAAACGACGATGGACGAGCGATCTGGCTCTGCGTTGTCATCAGTCCCCCGCAACTGAACGGATTGCTGCGTCCAGGTAGGCCGGCACCTCGAATGACGCATGCTCCGGGTGCGTTTCATCTTGCAGGATCTCCGCAACCAGATGCGCGAAATCGCCCTTGGATATGTCCAGCTCATACCCACCCGGCTGGGACTTGTCCGCTCGGATGGCCTGGCTAAATCGCTTGGCTCTCTCATCTTGCCCCAAATCTTTGGAAGCCTCGCTCACTGCGGTCCACTTGTGTTCAGATCTGGAATGAAGCCGAAGGAACGCCGCTTTCATTGCTTGTTCGTTCTCAACACTCGCAAACAAGTCAGCTTCGAGAGTCGAGGTACCCACATGAATGGACAACACGCCGTCCGCGTGAGCCTGTGAAAACTTGCTTTCATATGTTTGTTTGCGGACGTTGCCGGCGCCGTCGTTATCCGCGTCGGTAATGACAACGACCTTGTCGGCTCGCCGACTAGCCCCTGCGAGGAGAAGTTTTAGGTAGGGTTCGAAATCTACTCCTTCGATTATGACAATCGATGAGGAATGGAACTGTCGAAGCGACTGGCGCCGCTGCTCTGCCAGTTTCGTCAACCCGTCCGAAGTTGCTGCATCGGCCGGGGACGGTTTCTTAAAAATGTAGTGTTTTGCGAATTCCGGAACGAGCAGTGCTTCCGCGATACCTTCGACTAGAACCACCCTCCGGGCGAAAAGGAGTGATGCCCTAGTGACGGTCAGGTATCGATCAATTTTTCGGGTCTCCGGCTCGTCGAGTCCTAATCTCCAAAGCGGCGTCACTTGGGTGCACCATTCCTTGGGATCGGTCTGTAGTTGCTGTCGTGCAACGACCGCTATGTTCTTGATGGAAACAGAACTTGCCAGATTCGGGGAGTGAGTGGTGACAATGATTTGGACTTTTCCTGCTGGCCTGAGCTCGTCGGTGAAGTCTCCGCTTTCCTGGGCTCGACGGCGAAGGTAGTCCAGAAGGACCGCCTGCAATTGGGGATGCAAGTGGGCTTCGGGTTCCTCGACAAGAAGTAGGGTGAGATCGTTTTCACGGGCTTTGGAGAGTTGAAGAACGATCATCGAGATATAGAGAAGATTTGCATACCCCAATCCCGATGAAGCGACGTCTGCGACGTCAATCCCGGTTTCCGCGAATTGCAGCCGCAGCATGCCCACGAGTCGTCGGAGCTCTTGGACGCGGGTTTTGATCTGGATTGTGTGGTTTCGGCTGGGTGGCGCTGCGTCCGAAAAATGCCTCTGTATCTCCTGCTGAGCTGATTGGGGCAATGCGTGGGCGGCGATGCTTGAAAGTGCTGTGTTCGCCGCTTCTTTGAATGTTTCTTCCTGATCTTTGTCGCCGTCCAGCAAGGTCCTCAAGACCTCATGTAATTGTGTGCCCTCACCGCCATCCAAATCTCGGACTGCATCGCGAAGAGGTGGCAGATATACGTGAGCGATTCGTCGCCGATTAGCGGGCTCTGGATCTTCTATCTGGCTCTCGCCCACTGAGTAACTCTGAGCATTCCGCGATGGGATGGAAGCATCAGTTGCAAATGATGTTGTGTAGACCAAATCGCCGTGTTCGTCGACAAGTCCAGCCATGAATATGGCTTCCTCAGCCTCGCTGAGCTTGGTGAACCGGGTTTGAATGCTTATGAGAGAACCATTGTCCGCGGTGCGCGTGAGGTCGCGATCTGGTGAAAACCAAGCTGTTCTGCGACCGGTGGCCGGGTAGGTGGACAGTCGTAAGGCATCAATGATGCCTGTCTTGCCCGAAGCATTTTCACCGACCAATACGGTCAGGTCCTTGGCGAATTCCACTTCGGTGGAAGAACATGAACGGAAGTTCTTCAGGGTAAGCCGTGAGAGCTGCATAGTTTGGAATCCTTATAGGACTAAGGATCGCAGGGCGCTCCTAGTGGGAGTGTACTTATAGTGAGCTTAGCGCGAGAAATGACGTATTTCATTGACCTCGGAGCACGTTTTCCTCATGGGCTGCGCTGGATAATCCTGTACACCGTGCTTCGGGCCACCCCGAAGAGTTCGGCGATCTCTGCGCTGGTGTGCTGACCTCCCTGGTGGAGGGTTACGAGGTGTTTTTCCTGGGCGGGGGAGAGCTTGGGTTGCTTGCCGCGGAGCTTGCCCTTGGCCTTGGCGATTTGCATGCCTTCGCGGGTGCGGGCGCGGATGAGGTCGGACTCGAATTCGGCGACCATGGCCAGGACGTTGAAGAGGAGCTTGCCGACGGGGTCGGTGGGGTCGTGGATGGACCCGCCGAGGCTGAGCCTGATGTTGCGCTTGGTGAGGTCCTCGACGATGTCCCGGGCGTCGGGCAGCGAACGGGCGAGGCGGTCGAGCTTGGTGACCACGAGGGTGTCGCCGGCCCGGCAGGCGGCGAGGGCCTGTTGGAGTCCGGGGCGTTCGCGGTTCCTCCCGGTGAGGCCGTGGTCGACATAGACCAACTCGTCGGGGACTCCGAGGGCCTTGAGACCCGCTTGTTGGGAGCTGAGGTCTTGGGAGTTGGTGGAGACTCGGGCGTACCCGACCAGGTGTGGTGACATGTCTCGAGTGTAGCGTTTGTGTCACCTGACCGGGACGGTTTTGCGGGCGGGGCATCCGCGAATCGAGAGCCCACGTAGATCCGCGAGTTACCAACGTATTTAACTGTCGGACTTTTGATGTCAGAGTGTCGCGGTGGGGGATCGGCAAATGGTTCGTTCCAGTGCCGTCAAATTGGTGAGATGACTTTCCAAAACGATCTGTTTGCGGAAACTCGGTCAACCAGCTTGTGCGAGGTTTTCACGGTTCTCCAATAATTGGAGATCTTCAGGACACCGCGTCAACGTCCTCGATGTCCGGTGGACCGTCTTATCTCCGAGCGTTTGTTCGTGAGGGATCGTTCAACGCGGGGTTGACTTCAGCGCCCTGGCTCTTCAGGAAGCTGTCGGGTTAGCGGACGTGCAAGGAGGCCGACGTCTTGGTGGCCGCTTTGTATCCGGGAAAGGTTCCGGTGATGCAGACGCTGATTCTCTTGCCGCGATCGGTTCGGGTGAGCTTGTAGGTCTTGCCTGTGGACATGGATTTGGCCTTGCCGTTGCGTAGCCAGGTGTACTTCACCGAGACTTTGGGCTTGAAGGTTGAATGCGATGCGGTCAGTGGGGATCTGACGCGCCGGTGCCTTTCGCTTTCACGGCGGGCGCGGACAAAGTGCCATATGCGACGGACCGAGTCTGCGCGGAGGCCGTGTACAAGTGGTCTGACGCCGAGGACGGAGGCATGGACGCGGGCGCTGAGCTTGTTGCCGTGGTCCTTGGCCGTGGGCGTGTAGGTTTTGCCCGTGGCCCTGGACATGTTCTTACCGTTGTGCAGCCACTGGTAGCGCACGGCAGAACCAAACCCATGGGATCCATGTGGGGCAGTCAGCCCTTTTCCCACCTTCGGCGTTCCCTAAACGGTGGTGCTGAAGGTGGGGTCGCCAACCGGGAGCTGGGCGCTGTCTACGGAAACGGGCGCCAGTCCTGGTTTTCCGCCAGCGACTCGCACAAAGAGCCCCCAATCAACCCACGGTTGACGTCCATAGGCCCTGCTGCATAGGTGGGAATGTGGCACCGGTAATTGGGGACCCTCGGTACCCTCCGGGCGCTAGGTAACCCCCTTTTCATTGGAAGGCCAGCTTCACGCCACTTGCCCAGCCAGCTGGGACGGCTTCCAAAGTCGAACCGACCGAGCCTTTGCCGGCCATGGCGGCCGTGCCGCCCGGGACGCGTCCTCGGGCGGAGCTGATCGAAGCGCTGGTGACTCTGGCCGGCTTCCTGCCGTGTATCCCATCCTTCGACAGCAGAAGGCCAATGTTTTACCGCCAAAATCGGGATTCTTGCGGGGCCAACTACCCGAACGTAGCGATAGACGCCGCCTCATGCACCAAATGCATCCAGCTCTGATCAAGCTTGCCCCGCCCGGTGGAGATGAAATGCGGGGCAACATTGAACCGTGTCAGGTCTTAGTCATTCCGAGCACCCAAAACCGTCGTGCGGCACCTGACCTTTTCCCATCCCGGTATACCAAGAGAGCATTTCTATTGACCAACAATGAGATGCGTGACACTATTTGGAGGTGAAATTAAGATTTCACCAGGCGGAAACTAGTGAGTAGCGGGCGATCCCCCCAGGACCCAGTTTTCGATCTTTACAATTCGGCCCAGGCGAGATTGCCCGGCCATACACTCCACCATTTCCCCCTGTGGCTGCAATTGCGCTCCGGCCTGCCCGCTCGATGTGGCAAGGTGCGCGAAGCCTCAGGCTCGGGGCAACGAAAGGCGATATCCGTGTCGTTAGAACAGAACACTGAACAGGGCGATCCCACGTCAAATCAGCATTTCAGTCCACGGCTTAGCAATGAAGACCTCCTTCCGGTCAAGACCAAAACTTGGGGCACCTACAGCCTGTTCTCCATGTGGATGTCCAATGTCCACAGCGTTGCAGGCTACGTTTTTGCCGCAAGCCTGTTCGCACTGGGGATACCCGGTTGGCAGGTCCTGATTGCCCTACTTCTGGGCATCGGTTTGACCAATTTCTTTGTCAACAAAGTCGGAAAAATCGGCCAGACATATGGCATACCATTCGCGGTGTCATGCCGCCCCAGCTTCGGCGTCTTGGGGGCCAACATTCCAGGAATCATCAAGGCCGTCATCGCAACGTGTTGGTATGGCATCCAGACATGGGTGGCTTCCACCGCTATCGTTGTCGCCTTACTGCGCTTCTTCCCCAACCTCACGCCCCTGACGGAAGATTCCTTCTTGGGGCTATCGACACTCGGATGGATTGCATTCCTCGTTCTCTGGGCCATCCAATTCATTGTCTTTTATCGGGGCATCGAGACGGTTCGGCGTTTCTGCGATTGGGCCGGGCCCGGGGTCTATGTCGTAATGTTCCTGCTGGCCGGATGGATCGTAATGAAGGCCGGTCCGGGCAACATCAGTTTTACGCTCAGCTCCGAGCAACTCACCGGCGGCCAGATGTGGGGAATGTTCATCACCGCCGTGGCCCTGGTCGTATCGTACTTTGCGGGGACAACCTTGAACTTTGCGGACTTCTCCAGATTGCTGAAGTCGCCCAAGAGCATGAAACGCGGCAACTTCCTCGGACTGCCCGTGAATCTGATGATTTTCGCCCTCGTCACCGTCGTCACCACGTCAGGTGGCTTCGAGGTATTCGGTGAAATGATCATGGACCCGGTTCACCTTGTTGCGCGGATCGACCACACCACTGCGGTGTTGCTAGGCGTCCTGACATTTGCCATCTCTACGGTGGCCACCAACATTGTCGCAAACTTCATTTCGGCTGCATTTGATTTGGCCAACTTCATTCCGAGCAAGATCAACTTCCGCAAGGGCGGAATCATCGCCTCGATACTCGCCATCGTCGTCATGCCCTGGAACCTCTACAGCAACCCGGACATGATCCAATACACCCTTGGTACGCTCGGCGCTCTCATCGGACCTCTCTTCGGGATCCTCATGGCCGACTTCTACCGCGTCAGGAAACAGCACATTGACACTTCTGCGCTCTACACCGATAGCCCAACGGCCGCCTATTGGTACACCAAAGGCTTTAATTTGACCGCAGTGAAAACTCTGGCGGTCGCCGCCGCGTTCTCCGTGAGTGCAGCTTTAGTACCGATGTTCAGCGTCATCGCGCCCTTCTCCTGGTTCATTGGAGCGGGCGCGGCCTTTGCTCTGTATCCCTATCTCGCCAGGCATCCCAAGCACGGCCTTGCCGCCCAGTCAGCCACGAATGCCACAGTGTCGGATCCCGCATCCTGATCTGGTCCACCGCATTAGTTGCATCCAATCGCCCCTGCCCATGCCCGGATCCCGTTGCTCAACGGATACTGAAAGGATAACCATTGACCTACCACGCATACCTCGACAGAGCATTGCAAGAAGCAGCGGCCAGCGTCGCTGAAGGAGGCATGCCCTTTGGGGCGGTCCTCGTTTGCGACGGAAAAATCGTAGCTAGCGGACGGAACCGCCAGGTCCAGGATCGTCAGTATTTCTCACATGCCGAATTGAATTGTCTTGGCGGTATCGTGCAACAACCTTTCGCACCGGACCAGGACGTTTTCGTCGTAGCTACCGAAGCGCCTTGCCCGATGTGCGCCGGAGCCATCATCGTCAGTGGTGTGCGACGTGTCATTGTCGGTGAGGATGTTCACTACCAGGGAGCCCTGGAGTGGTTGAAAGCAGCGGGGATTGATGTCCAAGTCATCGGTCACCGGGGCTGTATAGATCTTGTAGCCGAGTTCAAAAACCAGCATCGAGACCGGTGGGAAATGTTCAGTGCAGGATAATTCTGGCTTGCATCGCATTTTCTTCTGAACGTGGGTCTCCGGGCAGGCTTGCAATGCCTGGCCGGAGACTCTTCGCCGCCGGACTAAGAAATTGCGCCGACAGGGGTTGAAGGTCAGGGCTTTCGTTTGGGGCTGGTATCCCCAGCGGTGGGTGAACCAGGCTTCGCGGATGAGTCGTCGGAGGATGATGATGCTGTTGGCCAGGCTGATCATGGCGTCGATGACGCGGACCTTCCATTCGGTGCAGATGAGGAGTTTTTGAATCCTCGGTTGTGCCATGAGTTGGTGCGTTCCACGACCCAGCGGGATGCCCCTGCCGTCGGTGAGCACGGAACGCTTGGTGCCCAGCTTGCCGCGGTCCACCGGGGATTTTCCGGCCAGTTCCCCGCCGCACGGGGGCTTGACGATGCACCCGTCCACGGTCAGGTTCTCCAGTTCCATGCCGATGATCCGGTAGTAGGCCTCCTGGCAGATCTGCTCCAGGGCGGCGAAGCTCCCGGCGTTGATCCATGCATCGCGCCGTCGCCGGATCGTGGTGGCCGAGCAGCCGGTGTCGCCGATCTTCTCGTAGGAGGCCCCCAGGACGAGGACCTGGATGAGTTTGTCGAAGACCAAGCGGTCGGTGATCCGTGGCCGGTGGCAGCCCAGCGGGTGGCGGTCCCGGACCGGCGGGATCAGCGCCTCGAATTGGCACCGGAGTGGTTCGATGAGGAATGTTGGAAGGGCAGGCACGACTCTCCTGGGTCAGACGTTTTCTTGGTCGAAAACCTGTTTAACAGGGGTCGTGCCTGCCTTCGTTCCCAATGACGCTTAATTGCGCTGACGTGCGGATGATTGCTGCCGGGTTGGGCGCCTATTGGCGGATTTTCTAAGTCCATGGTTGCTGCAGCATCCGCACTGGTGGCCATCGGCCCGTTGGCCGCATGCCGCACCGCCGCTACCGAGGCCACGCAATCTCCGGCCCCGACGACCGTGGAAGCCTCGGCAATGACCCAAGCAAGCACCCCCTCGCAGATCCTCTCCTCCACTGCTGAGTAAACCACTGGCGCAACCGATGCGAGAGGCAACGCGGTTGCCTTGACTGATGAGAATGTCAGCAACTTCGTCGGAAACGCTTACTTCAAGGCCAACGGCACCTTCGCCATGTTCACCCTCGACGATGCACCCAAGATGCAGGGCAAGCGGACAGTCACGCCGGATGGCAAGACCCGTCATATCCTCCCTCGGGATGACGCCGTCAAGGAACTCTTCACGCGCGATTCGGACATTGTCACGCTGAACGCTGAGGAATTCACGTACCGGGTGTTCCCCGATGCAGAAATGAAGGATGTCTACTTCGACATCGTTCACACTCCGAGAACCCACGCAGAGCCTGCCAAGTAAGTTTCCGCCCTTCAGGCTTCAGATGTGCTGAGTTCAGACGGCCAGTCCTACCGTATGTGCCGTCTGCGCCCGACCAGCCGGCTCACGATGGGTATGTGGGCGAGTTTGTCTAGGGGGAGAGAAGAACGACTCCTGGCACAGCAGTAGGTTCGGGGTCGTTCTTCGTGTACCGCTGCGGCAGTGTGGGCGCAGGGGCGTCATGTGGATGGCAAGACCAAGGTTGATCATTGATGACTGGGGGACTAAATCGTGCCGGGGCCGACAGGTCAGCAACCCATCTCCTCGCATGTTGCTCGAAACCGGGATCACCAAATAAGGTAACGGAAACCCAGAGCTGCATAGACCCTCGGCTCACGCAACCTGCCAAATGCTGCATGTTCACGATTTTCGGTCATAGTTTGCCGAACATGTCTGGTCCCGGAATGGCGATTCTGGGACTTCGATCTGAGAGCATGATGCTATGACAATTACAGTAGTGACCTATCCCACGCTTCCGGACGGCCTGATCTCTCCCTGCTGGGCCTGGGTGATCGATGACAATCAGTGGCGGCTCGGAGGCCACGCCCAAGGCTCGGCCAAAGTAACCGAGCTACCTGCAGTCTTGGACGCCTTGCGCATAACGGCGAATGAGGGCCGGGCCCTACGGATTGTTCTGCAAGATCAACTTCTCGCTGAACATCTAGCTGATTTGCGGCAGCAGTCAGGGTCCCGAAAAACCTTGGGCGACCCCGAACATTCCCTTATGGAAGCAATTGCCCGGGAAACCGTCGGGCGCGAGGTGGAATTTGCATGGGTTGGATCCACAGATAGTGCCGCTACGACGTCACGCCCGTGGTTATTCGTTGCGAATTCGAGGCAGAACGAGGCTAGCGAAGCGGTGCAGGCCTCGACGGATCTGCGTCATGAAATTGTTGGTCTTGAAACCTCGCTTCTCAGCGCCGAGTCGCGCAACGACGTTGAGCGACTCGAGCAAATGATCCACCATGATTTCTACGAAATTGGTCGCACCGGACGCTATTGGGAGCGCGATGACGTGATTCGAGTTCTCAACACCATTCCGGATCAAATTCAGGGCGTGGCCTTCGACCGCGTCGTGGAACTTGCGCCCGGAGTGGCGCACGTCAGGTTCCGTACCGAGGATGCCCTCGGTACGGTCCACAGAAGCTCCATCTGGATGCGCGAGGGGGACCACTGGCAGCAGCGATACCACCAGGGGACACCCGACACGCAGGCCAGCTGAATGTTACGCGGCCACGCGCCCCGGCTGTTCGTCGTCTAACGAAGTTGTTCGAGCAGCATCCTCGTCTCGCGCGCGGGTTCCGCTCCGATCGCGGTGATCGCGGTGACGCATTCGGTGTAGATGGTCAGGACGTCGTCGGAGGAGCCGATTGCGGCGGCAGTGCGCATGCGCAAGCGCCAGGCGGCCTCGCGAAGCGGTTCTTCGCTGAGTACGGCCCGCGCGAACTTGTCTGCCCTGGCGAATGATCCTTGTTCGAAGGCCAGCCGTGCAGCTTCGAGACGTAACGCGGTCGCTGCACCGAGCAATTGCTCGCGTCGGTTGTCGATCCAGAGCGATTTGGCTTTCGGAAGATAGCCGCCTTGGTCGAAGGCTCCCAGTGCAACTTTGATTTCGTGGTCCCGGCGGCGCGGATCGTTGCTTTGGGATCGCTGCGCGATTTGCTCGAAGCGTGCCGCTTCGCTCTCTATGGAGACGTGGTCCGCGAAGGCGATTGCATCGTTGGTGATGAAAGGCCCCACGCCCTCGGGCAGCACCGATCGAAGCTGGTGCACCACCTGCCGCAGGTATGATTTCGAGGCGTTCGTGTCGCGTCCGTCGAACAGGGCATCGAGTAGTTGCTGGCGCGTCACTGTCTTCTCGCCGATCGATGCGAAGTAGGCCAGTAGCTCATAGCTCTTGGCGATGCGGGGTCGTACCTCGGTGTCGCCCACGAGGATTTGCGGCGCTCCGAACTCGTGCAGCTGCACGACGACGGACGAGGAAAGCACCTGCGGGGTGGACTCGTTGAGCAGCCTTCCGCCGAGCCGGTGCCAGTCCGTGTCGCCGTCGGCGAGCGAGTCCAGCCTGCGGGACAGTACCTCGGGGAACTCACGCAGGGCGCGCAAGAGCACCTCGTCGGTGCCCTGCGCCCGGGCGGCGGCCATGGCCTCGTCGGATGCGGTGTCAGCAGCCTCATCGTCCTTGCAATGCCAGGCAACCTCGGCGAGGTACACCGCGGCGGTAGGGAGTTCCAACACCCGGCCCGACTCGCGCATTGAAGCGACAGCACGTTGCAGCCGATAGCGGGCGGATTCGTATTCGCCGAGCATCAGGTGGCTCAGGCCGTGCCAGGTGTCGATCTGTTCGGCGGTGGACTGGTAGACGCGGGCCAGCGGTTCAAGTTCGAGCCCGTCGAGGACCTGCCGTGCCCGGATGGGGTCGCGCACCAACCGCAATTCGAGCTTGGCTTCCGAGAGCTGGGAGAAAAGATCCCAGACCACGGAACCCAGGCGTCTGGCCTCAAGGCGGCCCGCTTCGATGCAGCGCCGCGAGTCAGACTCGCGTCCCATGTCCATGTAGAGTTCGGCGCCCACCACTGCCAGGAGCCCTGCGGTGATCATTCCCGCAGCTTCCACCCGCGCATAGAGTCGATGCGCCTGTTCGAGTTCGCCGACGGCCCGAAGTGCAGCGACCCGCCAAGGCACAACGACTGCCTCCGTCGCCGGATTTTGGGTAGGTGCCGATGCCTCGGCGAGCATTCCGCGCCAGTACCTCAGCCGTGCCAACAAGCCATCCACCTGGCCGCTGGCGCTCCCGTAGGGCGAGAGTGCCGCTACGTCTCGTGAATCGATCAGCGTGAGGAGACCATTGGCCGCGTCCAACTCCGGTCCCGGCGGTGCCACGCCCTGAATTTCGGCCATGTCTTCCGTCCGGCAGGCGTGGTAGTAGCACCAAATCATCATTGCGGCGGCGCGGCTGGAACTGCGGGCAAGCGCCTCGCGTTGCCCCAGGGCTGCCAACTGGTCGGCGATGCGCACGCCGCGCCAGTATTCCTCCCGGGCGACGCAGAGCATCAGCTCGGCAACAGTCAGCGGGCTGAGTCCGGCCTGGCCAAAATCTGCCAGTTCCTCGAGCCAGCGGTCTGCGACGTCGTAGTCGCGCCGATCGATCAAGGTTTCGATGGCTTGCTCGGCGTATGGCAAAGCCTCGGCCAGCGCCTCGATGGCCAGCAGCTCCTCGGTCGCCTCGATGAGGAACCCCTCGGAGGCGAGCAAGCGGCCGAACTTGAGCCGGAGAGCAACAACCTCCGCGCGGGGTCGTCGCTCCAGCAGCACCAACAGATAATCGCGCAGCACGGGGTGGTACCGGACAGACTTGCCACCCGGCGCCCAGACCGCGGGGATCCTGTGGGCCCGAAGCTCGGTCAGGAAGCGTTCGGTGCGTTCGAGTCCCAGTGCAGTGGCGCGCTGGGCATCGACGGAAACCAGAAGCGAGGTGGTGATGGCGAAATCGCGCAGCTCGTCGTTCAACCCCTGCAGGACGTGGGCCCATAGATATGCGTGCAACGGGTCGATCTCAGGTTGGAGGGCCATCCGTATAGGTTCCGCAGTGGTTCCCGCGAAGAGAACACCGACCACCCACCCGCCGGTGGCACGCATGACCGCATCGACATCATCGGTCGAACCGCCGGCCTGCTGCAGCGCGACAACCGCTTCCTGCGGTGTGAAGGCAAGCTCGCGGTCGATGAGGTAGTCCAGCCGTTCCGACCCTGGCGGCGCACTGGAAGGCAGGGTGATGGCGGTGCGCGAGATCAGGATGATCTTCACATTGGCCGGGGCGAAGCCGACAAGATGATCGATGACCTCCATCGCCTTCGGATGCGGAGCCACGCGTTCGAGCTGATCAAGAACCAGCGTGGTTGGAACCTCGCCGAAAAGGGACTCGATCAGCAGCCCGGCAATCTCGCCGTGGGGTGCCTGTGCGGCCATCGCGTGTTGAACCAGTTCCGTCAGATTCGGTGAGAACGGCGCAAGAGCCGCGGCAATGTAGGTCAGCAGACGGCCCGGGGAGGCATCCGCCGCATCGAGCGTTAACCACGCAACCTGGGGTTCATCGCGCAGTGCGGTCCGAACGGCTGTGGTCTTTCCCGCACCGGCGCTGGCGCACACCACAAGTACCGGCAACGCGCCCAACCGGTCCCGAACCGAAGACTCGAGCCGCGGCCGCGGAACCAGGATCTCGGGCAGCGAGGGCGCGGAGATCTTGCCTCGCAGCAACGGAAGGGAGTGTTCCAGTGACACGATCTGCTCCATCTGACGGCGTCGGTGAACGAACGCGTTAAAGTGCGTTAACGAGTGTGACTGAAATTACACGAGATCGTTTCGGATTGGTTAACCGGGCGCTTCATAGTCTGGCTCCATGACAAAGTTGCAGGCCGCGGAAAACCGGGCCACCAGCGCAGAACTGACAGGACGTGAGGTCCGGCGATTGGTCGATCTCATTGTCTCCTCGGATGTCCAGCGACGCAGCATCACACCCCTGAGCCGGATGATTCCGGGATTCTCGATTGATGACGCACGACTCGTGCGTGACGAGGTGATCCGTAGACGAATGTCGAAAGGTGACCGGGGTGCGGTGCTGTTGAACGCCCACGATGGATTGGATCCAGTCATCCTGGGCGAACGCATGCTCTCGTCGACGAACGCACGAATTCCCGTCGGATCGATTCCCTTGAGGGTACGCGGGGTGCTCGGATTCCGGAGCGAACCTGCCCCGAGCCTTCAGGCACCCCAAGGCAAGGGCGCCATGGCGACGCCTGACAAGCTGCAACTCGGCCTTGAAGTTTCGTGGTGCCCCTTCGGCACGTCCCAGACCGAGGATGCAGATCGTATCGCGGTCAACGGTGGGGTGATCCGCCTCGTTTCGGCCGGCACGCACCTCTCGGTGCTAGCCGGTGCGGAGTTCCGCATGCTGCGCGACGGCAAGCCGCTGGCCCTCGGTCGGCTGCCCGCCATGGATGAGATTCAGCGTGCCGTCGCCGAGCTCACCGACGAAGCGGGCACCACGTGGGCGCAACACCTCGGGGAAAGGGCGGCCAGCCGCCCGGAACCCGTGACCGTTTACGCAATCGGGCTCGGAGAGCCCATCTCGCTCTTGGCTAATAGCGCCATAGAGCTGGAGGTGGCGGGTTCCAGCCTTGCCACCGTCATCGCTGACACCGACCACTTTATGTGATGGGAGAACACCGAATGAGCCAGATCAGTACGCCGCCGGCGCAACGAACACCGGTTGAAAACGGCAGCACACCAAAACCTCCCGAATCGGGAAAGAACAGAACGAACGTCACCCAGGACTCATTGTTCCGCCGCTTAATGTACAAGTATGCGGTGCTCGGCGTCTTGATTTTCGTGATCGTTGTTTTCTCTGTCGCGGCACCGGATACCTTCTTCACCTTCGAGAACCTTCGTGTGGTCACGTCCTCCCAGAGCGTGCTGATCATTGCCGCGCTTGGACTCGTCCTACCCTTCGCGGCGGGGGAGTTCGATCTCTCCTTCGGCCCGATGATTGCCTGGTCCTCGATCATCCTCTCCGTGCTCCACGTAAAGCTCGGTCTTCCGGGTGAGATCGCCATCCCGATCGCTCTGGCCTCGACCATGGTCTGGGGTCTGTTGAACTCCTACTTCATCGTGAAGATCGGGATCAGCTCCATGATCACCACGCTCGGCATGGGAACGGTGATCACCGGGCTGACCCTGGCGATCTCCGGCTCCCAGGTCATCGCCGGTGCCCCGGAATTCCTCAGCAACATCGCCACCGCCCAATTCCTCGGCCTGCCCCTGCCCGTCTACTTCGCCTTCCTGCTGGCCTTTGCGGTGTGGGTTTTCATGGAACACACCCCGCTCGGACGCTACATCTACTTCACCGGCGAGGGCCGTGAAGTCGCTCGCCTGAGTGGCCTGCCGACCAACCGCATCCGTGTCTTCGCACTGACCGCCAGCGCGTTCCTGTGCGGACTGGCAGGCGTGCTCAACGTTGGCCGACTCGGCAGTGCCGATCCGAACCTCGGGGCATCCTTCCTGCTTCCCGGCGCAGCGGCCGTCTTCCTTGGGGCGACGGTCATCAAGCCGGGGCGCTTCAACGCCTGGGGAACCGTCATCGCCGTGTTCCTCGTCGTTACAGGCGTCACCGGGCTGCAGATGCTTGGCGGCGCGGGCTGGTTGGAGAACGTGTTCAACGGTGCAGCCCTGGTCCTTGCCGTTTCATTCGCCGCAATCATCAGCCGCAAGTCGGCTTCCTCAACGTAGTACTTCAACACCGCTTTTCAACATCGTAATTTCCCCACTCCGCTCTCCACCACCTCGCACGGAAGGAATCAGTGCAATGAAGCGCTCACGTAATCTCTCCAAGCCACTGGCAACCCTGGGCCTCGGCCTTGCAATCTTGAGCCTGACGGCATGTCAGACCGACAGCAGCACAGCCTCGCTCGCCAGCTCCACTGTCAACGCGGTAGACGGCAAGTCCGCTGCCGAGCAACTCGTCAGCGAAAACGCCAAACCGGCCGCATTCCTCTCACCGGGCGAGGCGATCGACATCTCGCAATTCCGCGGCAAGACCATCGCGGCGGTGACCCTCGATAACTCGTTGCCATTCGTTCGGGCCGTACTGGACGGGATGACGGAGGCTGGCGAACGCGCCGGCGTCAAGGTCGAGGTGTACGACGCGAAGGGCTCGACCGACACCGCGGCGAAGCAAGTGAACCAGGCCCTGGCGGCCAAATCATCGGCCATCGTGGCTTTCGGAATCAACTTCAACCTGCTCCCGACGGCCATCGAGAGCGCCAACCAGGCAGGTGTCCCGGTCATCGGCGCACTGAACGTCGATGCGAATGCTCCGCTGGAAAAGGGAGCGGCAGGCGAAGTGAGCATCGACTACAAGAAGTCGGGCAAGCTGCTGGCCGCCTACGCCATCGCCAACACCGAAGGTCCGGCACACGGAGTCGTGCAGAATCTGCCTTCCATCGAAACCTTCACCGAGATGCGCAAGGGCATCGAGGAGGGCTTCCATGAGTTCTGCTCATCGGAATGCAGCCTGCAGGTCGATGACCTCATGCAGTCGAACTTCAAGACCGCTGCAGAGACCCTGACCGGCTCGGAGATCTCCCGCAACCCGAAGCTGAACTGGATCTTCCCGGCCATCGACGGGATCGCGCAATTCACCATCCCCGCCGTCGAGCTCTCCAGCCGCAAGGACCAGATCCGCGTCGGCAGCATCAATGCGGTAGAGGCGAACCTGGGCTTCATCAGGGACAAGCGCATCCAGGCGGTGGACGTGGGCAACAGCAACAACTGGCTCGGCTGGGCCATGATGGACCGCACGCTGCGCGCCCTGTCCGGGGCGGAACCGGCGATGAGCGAGGTGCCGGTGAAGCTCTTCGATGCGAAGAACATCGAGGGGCTGGACATTTCCTCCGAGGAAGTCCTCTACGACAACGTCGACTACAAGCAGCAGTACGCCAACCTCTGGAAGTAAGCGGGTCCGCGCAAGCGGATCGACCGGAAAGGAGAGAATCGATGACCAGCCCATTGGATGCGGCCGCACACGAGGGAATCGTGCTCACGGGAGCCTCGAAGACATTCGGCCTGACCAAGGTCCTTCACGATATTTCATTGACCTTTGCCCCTGGAACCGTCACCGGCGTGCTGGGCGAGAACGGGGCGGGCAAGTCAACGCTATTCAAGATCCTTGCCGGAATCTACGAGCCCGACGCCGGCGCCACCCTGCGGGTCAACGGGAAGGAAGCCTCCCTCCCGTTGACCCCGACCAGCTCGGCCAACCTGGGTTTCGCCTTCGTCCATCAGGACCTGGGCCTGGCGGGATCGCTTTCGGTGACGGAGAACGTTTTTGTCGGTGCGATGATGCGCAAGCGCGGTTTGATCGACTGGAAGGCGCAAAAGGTCAAGGTCCGTGAACTGCTCGCCGGCCTGGGCGTCGATGTAGACCCGGCCACGCCGGTGCAGGAACTGACCCAGGCGGAGAAGGCAGTCGTCGCCATCGCCCGGGCGGTTTACGCCCGCGGCCGCGAACGGTCGAGCCTGCTGGTGCTCGATGAGCCAACGGCAAACCTGACCGGCGTGGAGCGTGACAGGCTCTTCGAAGCGATGCGCGCAGCCGCCGCCAGCGGCACGGCGATTGCCTTTTGCACCCACCGGCTCGACGAGGTGCTCACTGCCACCGACTCGGTGCTGGTGCTGCGCGACGGCAGCGTCGTCATGCAGGCCCCCACCAGCACCATCAGCGGGGAAAAGGAGCTCGCCAAACACATTCTCGGTCGGGATCTGGAATCGCATTTTCCGGAGCGCACCAGCCACTTTGTGGCGGGCTCCGAACCCGCCATCCGGATCAATGAGCTCAGCGGCGGCGGCATCAACGGGCTGAGCCTGGACATCCGGCCAGGCGAGGTCGTCGGGCTGACAGGGCTTGCCGGTGCCGGCCACGACGACGTACCGGATCTGATCCTCGGCAGCATGAACGCCGAGTCGGGCACGGTCTCCGTGGGCGGGAAGAAGGTGAAGCCAAGTTCCGCCACGGACGCAACGGCCGCCGGCATTGCAATGCTCCCGGCGGATCGGAAGCGCCGCTCCGGGATCATGGGCGCCTCGATCGCCGAAAACCTGACGCTCGTTTCCATCGGCACCTTCACCCGCCGGGGACTGATCGATGCGCGGGCCGAGCGCCGCAGCGTTGTCGAGGCCATGGAGCAGTTCGACGTCAGGCCCATGGGGGACCCGGACAGGCCCCTGGAAACGCTCAGCGGCGGAAACCAGCAAAAGGTTCTCATCGCCAAGTGGGCGGCCAAGGCCGGGGTGAAGTGCCTGATCCTGCACGAACCCACCCAGGGCGTCGATGTCGGCGCCAAGCGGACGGTGCTTGAACATGTGCGCCGCATGGCGGAGCAGGGAGTCGCAGTGCTGCTGGTTTCGTCCGAGCACGAGGAACTAAGCCACCTCTGCGACAGGGTGCTGATCATGCGCGGCGGGCTGGTACGCCGCGAAATGGTCGGTGCGACTGCCAAGCAGATCACCGAGCAGTGCTACGTGGCAGCATGAGCACGCTGCGCACAGCACCGGCGACGCGTGCGGCGGCCACCCGCCGGATCGCAGTGATCAACTCGAACAGCTCGGCATCCGTCACGGCGCAACTTGCCGACACCCTCACCCCTGTTCTTCGCGAGGGAACCGAAGCGCACTTCATGAACCCGGAGGAGGGTCCGGCGGGGATCGATACGCTGCTGGATGTCGCCATCTCCGGGGTGCATACCGCCGAACTGGTACGGCAATGGAGCGATGACTTCGACGCCTTCGTGGTGGCCTGCGGCAACGATCCCGGCCTCGCCGCGGCGCGCGAGGTGACAAACCGACCGGTCGTGGGCATCGCCGAGGCAGGCATACTGCAGGCCTGCGCCATGGGTGCCAGGTTCAGCGTCGCGGTGTTGGCGCCGGGCAAGATCCCCGGCATGCGGGCGCTGGTGCGCGGTTATGGGTTGGAAGGACGGCTTGCCTCCATCGTTCCGGCCCGATCCTCCAGCCGTGCGGCCAGCACCTCGCCCGACGAACTCTTGGCCCAACTCATCGAAGCCTGCATGGGCCTTGGGGACGAGGAGCTCGGCGACACGCTGGTGCTCACCGGATCGGTCATGGGACGCATTGCCCCACGGCTGTCGCAGGCGATTTCCCGCCCCGTCGTCTCGGGGCTGCTGGCGGGGGTCCGCATGGCCGAGACCCTCGCCGACGCCCACATCACCCAAACTTCCACCACCCACGACCTACCCCAGGAGGACTCATGACAATCCAGTTTGTGCTCGGAGGACCGATTCTCGACAGCGACTCCCGAAGCTTTGTGCACGACCACATGGTCGTGGTGCAGGACGGATGCTTCACCGCCGTGGAACCGGCCAGCCAACTGCCGAGCGACGCACGAAACATCATTGATGCAGACGGCGGACACATCATTCCCGGACTCATCGATTCGCACTTCCACCTGATGAGCCGCTCGGGGGTGGAGGCAGACGCAAAGCTCATCACCACCAGCGTCGTCGACGGCGTCATCACGGCACGCCGGGCCATCGAATCCGGCGTCACCACGGTCCGCGACCCCGGTTGCAAGCACCGCGGCATCCATGCCTTCCGCGATGAAATTGCCGCCGGCCGGGTGCTTGGGCCGCGCGCCTTCACCGCCGGACCGAACATCGTCGGCCGCGGAGCCCCGATCGATTGGCGCAACCACTTCGCCGACGGAACCGACGAGGTTCGCCGGGCGGTGCGCGAGGAGCGGCTGGCGGGTGCCGACCTGATCAAGCTCGTGCTCTCGCACACCACCGGCGACTCGGACTGGACCACCTGCCTGCGCTACCTGAACGACGAGGAAATCGCCACGGCCGTGGCCGAGGCCCATCTGCTCGGCGCACGCGTCGGCTGCCATTGCGAAGGCCTCGACGCTGCGCGCGCGGCGGTCAACGCGGGGATCGACGTGATCGACCACGGACTCGCCCTGGACGAGGCACTCGTGACCCAGATGGCGGACCAGGGCACCTACTACGTCCCCACGCTCTGGGCGTTTTCAACCAACACGCACCTGTCGATCGGCAAGACCATCACCGAGGACCGGGCCGCCGTCTACGAGGAACGCATCGCCCGGGTGCACAAGGAATCGGTGCAGCGTGCGATGGCGGCGGGCGTGCATATCGCCGCCGGCAGCGACCCGATCCATTGGATTCCCGCCCGCGACGTCCTGGTCTGCGAATTGGAGGCGCTGGTCGGCGCCGGCATGGCCAAGATCGACGCGCTGCTTGCCGCAACCAAGGTGGCGGCCGCGGCCATAGGGGCACCGAACATCGGCAGCATCAGTGCGGGCAACCTGGCGGACCTGGTGATTGTCGATGGCGACCCGACCAGCGACCTGCGCGCGCTGGCCAGGCCGCGCCTGGTGATGAAGGACGGCAACGTCGTGGTCGACCTGCGCGACGAGCGCACCTCGGCCCAGCTGTGGGCGGAAATCGCCACGGGCCAGCCGGCCTCGGACCGCCAGCCCGAAATCTGGCTGGCCAGAAACTAGCTCTCAACACTTTCCACTTTTCTTTAGAAGGAGCACCCCATGACCACCGAAATCACCGAGGATTGGACAGCTGTCGTCGCTGAGGCGGCGCCCGAAGGCGGGGCATTCATTGACGGCCGCTTTGTCGGCGCGATCTCCGGCGAGACCATCGAAAACCGGAGCCCCGTCAATGGTGCAGTGATCGGACAGATCGCCGCCGGGGACGAGGTGGATGTCGACGCGGCGGTTTCGGCGGCCCGGCGCGCATTCGAGGACGGCCGCTGGTCTAGCGCCCCACCGCGCCACCGCAAGCAGGTGCTGATGCGCTTCGCCGCCGGGATCCGCCGCGACCGGGCCCGCCTGGCAACCATCGTGACGGCCGATTGCGGCAAACCCATTTCCGCCGCGCTCGGCGAGGTAGACCATGCGGCGGATGTGCTCGAGTTCTACGCGGAGGCCATCGACAAGTGGGCAGGCGAGATCATGCCCACGGCCCCGTCGGCGCTGGCGCTCGTCACCCGCGAGGCCGTCGGCGTGGTGGCGGCGGTGGTCCCGTGGAACTTCCCGATCGGGATGCCCATGTGGAAGATCGCCCCGGCCCTGGCCACGGGAAACTCGGTCATCGTGAAGCCCGCCGAGCAGGCGCCGCTGCCGGTGATCGCTCTCGCGAAACTCGCGGTCGAGGCGGGGCTGCCAGACGGCGTCTTCAACGTTGTCCCGGGACTGGGGGAGAAGGCTGGCAAGGCCCTTGGCCTGCACATGGATGTGGACAAGATTGCCTTTACCGGATCAACCCAGGTGGGCAAGTACTTCCTGCAGTACTCGGGACAATCAAACATGAAGGCCGTCTCCCTGGAATGCGGCGGCAAGTCGGCAAACATCGTGATGGCTGACGCGCCCGACCTTGAGGTCGCCGCGGCCGCCGCGGCACTGGCCGCATACGTGAACCAGGGCGAAATGTGCAGCGCCGGGTCCCGCTTGGTGGTGGAGGAATCCATCAGGGACGAGTTCATTGAGCTTGTGGTGACGGCGAGCCACGTGTGGCGACCGGGGGATCCGTTCGCCCCCGAAACCCGAATGGGCGCCATCGTTGACGCCGAACAGCTCGATCGCGTTGCCGGCTACGTCGACATCGGGCGCCAGGAGGGCGCCCGCCTCATCACCGGCGGGGTGCGTGCCCGGCAGGAAACCGGTGGGTACTACCTCGAACCGACGCTCTTCGCTGACGTCGACAACAGGATGCGCATCGCCCAAGAGGAAATCTTCGGGCCGGTGCTCTCCGTCATCACGGCCAAGAACGCCCAGGACGCGGTGCGGATTGCTAACGATTCGGACTACGGCCTCGCCGCCGCGGTGTGGACCCGGGACATCTCGAAGGCGCACCAGCTCTCGCGGGCGCTGCGCGCCGGCACTGTCTGGGTGAATTGCTACAACCAGGCCGACATCAACGTGCCCTTCGGCGGGTTCAAGCAGTCGGGCTTCGGACGCGACAAGTCGCTGCACGCGCTGGAGCAGTACACGGCGCTCAAGACGAACTGGATCAATCTCGATGTTTAGCCGCCCGCGTCGGTGCATCGTGCGCGGCGGCGAGGTAGTCACCGCTGCCGGCGTGGTGCGTTCCGACGTGTTGGTGGTGGACGGCGTCGTGGCCGGGCTCGGGTCCTTCGAACCCGGCCACGACGAAGTGCCAGCCGACGCCGAGGTGATTGATGCGCACGGCAGTTACGTCTTGCCCGGCGGCGTCGATTTCCACACCCACCTTGACTCGGTTTTCCGGGGTTCCATCCGCACCGCCGACGACTTCGCGAGCGGCACCGCAGCGGCGGTGGCGGGCGGAACCACCACCATCGTCGACTTTTGCAGGGCGGAAGCCGGCCAGTCCTTGGCGGATGCGCTTGCAGACTGGCGGGAACGAGTTGCAGCCCAGCGCCCGTGGGCTGACTACGGGGCGCACATGGTCCTGGTGCAGCCCGACGCCGAAACACTCGAGCAGCTTTCCGGGTTGCCGGACCTGGGCGTCACCAGCGTGAAAATGTACCTGGCCTATCCGGGGCAGATGATGAGCGATGACGAGGCGCTCCTGCGGGCCATGCAGAGCGCGGCCGAGTCCGACATGCTCGTGCTGGTGCATGCCGAGAACGGCCACGCCATCAAGGTGCTGGTGGGCGACGCATTGGCGGCCGGGCACACGGAACCGGACTGGCATGGGAAGACCCGGCCACCGATGACCGAGGCCGAAGCCGTCATGCGCGCATCGGTGCTTGCCCGTCTTTCCGGGACCCGGCTCTACATAGTCCATGTCTCGTCCTCCGAGGCGCTCGCGGAAATCGAGCGGGCGCGCGCCGCCGGGACGCAGATCTTCGCGGAGACCTGTTCCCACTATCTTGTCTTCGACGAGTCGATGCTCGAGGGGGTCCCGCGGGAGATCGCAGCCAGATTCGTGTGTTCCCCGCCCACGCGCTCGCTGGAGGACCAGACCGAACTCTGGGGCGCACTCGACTCGGGCCCGCTCGACGTGCTCTCCAGCGACCACTGCCCCTTCGCGCTCCACGGCGAAAAAATCGTCGAGGGCGACTTCACCCACATCTTGAACGGGCTCCCGGGTGTCGAGCAGCGGATGGCCATTGCCTATCAAGGCGTCGTTGATGGCCACTACACGCTGGCGCGCATGGTGGAAATCGCGAGCAGCAACCCGGCGAAGCTCGCAGGCCTCTACCCACGCAAGGGCGAGATCGCTGTCGGCTCCGACGCCGACCTGGTGATCCTTGACCCGCGGCAAAGCTCCATACTTTCCGCCAGCACCCACCATTCGGCCGCGGACTACCTTCCCTATGAGGGGATGGAAGTTTCGGGCCGGGTACGGCAGGTCCTGCTGCGTGGGGAAACAGTATTTTTCGACGGAGCGGTGCTCCAGAACCAACGAGCCGGAGCGTACCTGCACCGGTCGACTCCCAGCCACCCATTAGGAGAAACGAAATGAACCAGTCTCCACCACTGCTCCCACCCGCGCAGGTCTCCACCAACAGGGGAGGAATCGGCCAAGGACACTATGTGATTACCCCGGCCAACCACTTCGGGTCACGGCTGCCGGAATTTGCCGAGACTGTGGTCAAGAAACTGACCACGCCGCGCAACGGGTCGGCGAAAGCCGCGATGTACCTGCTGGAAATCGAGCCGGGTGGTGGAACCGTTGCCCCGGCCGGTGAAGGATTCGAGAACTTCCTCTACACCTTGGATGGAGGGCTCACCGGCCCCTTTGGAGAAGATGCCCCGGCATCCTCCTTCGCGTTCCTGCCGCAAGGCGGGAGTTTTGAAATCTCCAATTCCGCCGATATCCCCGCCCGCCTACTGTGGGTCAAGCGCCGCTACGAGCCGACAGCCGGGCACCCCGCGCCCGAGCCCGTGGTGGGGTGCGCCAATGACATGCTGCCGACCCCCGGATCGGTTCCCGGCGTTTACCGCCTGGAAATGCTGCCGGTCGATGCCTCGTTCGACTTCGCGATGAGCATCCTCTCGTTCGACCCCGGCGCGGTGTTCCCCAAGGTCGAGATCCATGACGAGGAGCACGTCCTGTACATGCTCAACGGACGCGGAATCTATGTTCTGGAACGTGAGAACTATGAGGTCCAAGAGGACGACTTCATCTACATGGGTCCGTATTGCCCGCAGTACTACTATCCGACAGGACTCTCCCAATCCGCCTATCTTCTATACAAGGATGCCAACCGTGATGGATTCTAAGCTGCGGGAAAACAAGCTGCAGGCGCTGGAGGCCAACAAGGAAGCGCTGATGCAGCGGGTCGAGGAGCAAGCCGGCGAGTACCTGTCCTGGCTCATCGAGTTCGCTTCGATCCCGAGCATCAGTGCCACCGGGGAAGGCGTGCGCGAGTGCGCGGAGCACCTGGCTTCCCGGATCGCTTCGATCGGGCTGAAACCCGAGCTCTTGGAGACCGGAGCCCACCCAATTGTCTGGGCCGCAGCGGGGGAGAGCGAACGAAAGTTGTTGGTCTACGGACACTATGATGTGGTGCCGCCGGGAGACGACGCGCAGTGGAAGTTTCCGCCATTCGAGCCCACGGTTTTTGAGGGATCACTGTGGGGACGCGGCGTGGGAGACAGCAAGGGGCAGATGATCGCGCACCTTTGTGCGCTGGCGGCCTGGATCGATGTGTTTGGGGAGCTTCCCCCGTTCCAGATCAACTTCATGTTTGATGGTGAGGACGAAATCGGGTGCGGGGACACCTCCGACTACATCCGGGCAAATGTGGACCGCTTCCGCGCAGACTTCCTCTATACCTCCGACGCTTCGACGCTGGGGGTGTGGGACCCTGCGCTGTTCCTCGGAATCCGCGGGGCACTGTATGTGGAGTTGAACGCCAAGGGTGCAGACAACGAATGGCATTCGGGGAGCTACGGCAGTATCCTTCCAAATCCAGTCACCCAGATGGCCCAAGCCATCGCAACGCTGGTTGATAAGGATGGCCGCGTGGCGATCGACGGTTTCTTCGATGGCATGGAGCCGATCACCACCGAATTGCGGGACCTAGCAGCGAAGCTTCCCGCTGGTTTCCTGCCTCCGGCCGAGACCTTCGGCGTCCGTGAATTTGAACGCGACGCACCGATCGATTCGATGTTCTTTGAACCAAGGATGTGCGTCTGCGGCATCGAGGGCGGCTACACGGGCCAGGGCCTCAAAATGGCGGTCCCGACCTCGGCGACGGCAAAGATCGACTTTGCGCTGCTCAAGGGCCAACGGCCAAGCCACGTCGCCACGCTTCTTCGGGCGCACCTTGACGCGCACGGGTTCGAAGACATCGAGATCACGGTGCTCTCCGACGCACCGCCATCGGGAGTCACCGGTGACCATCCGCTCGTGTCGACGGCCGTCGCTGCCCTCGAATCGGTGTGGGGGCGCCCACCGGTGGTGATCCCGTCCATCGGCGGGGGCGGAGTCTTCGCCACCTTCGTCGACGCGGTGGGACTCGACTGCCTTCTGGTGCCCTATGCCCAGCCCGACATGCAGGAACATTCAGCCCAGGAACATCTCTCGCTCGAGTGGTTTACGAACGGGATCAAGACCAGCGCCGAGGTATTCAGGCGTCTTGCGATTGCCGCCCTGGAACGGTTTGAAGCGGGTTCCGCACATGCTTGTTGATGTTCATACCCACTTCGTCCCGGACTTTGTCGTCCAGATACTCCGCGCGGGGTCGGGTGCCCATGGGATCACGGGGACAACAGACTTTCTGGAGACTGCCGCAGGCCGACTGCCGCTGCACTACCCGGAGATGCAATCGCCCTCGGCTAAACTATCGGCCATGGATGAACGGGGCGTCGATATTTCCATCGTGTCCCTCACCCCGCACCTATTCATCTACGGGCAGGAACATGACCCCATAGGATTCGCACGTCGCGCCAATGACGCAATCGCCGAGTTCATCGGCGATACGGACCGTTTATACGGACTTGCCACACTGCCCATCGGTGATGCGCAGGCCGCGGCGGCGGAGCTTCGCAGAGCAACGGAAGAACTCGGCCTCGTCGGCGCGATCATCGGCACGGGCCTGGGACCATCAGAACCGCTAGACGTGCTCGGGCTTGGTCCGCTCTTTGAGGAAGCTGCGGAACTCGGCGCTCCACTCTTGGTCCACCCCTACTATTGCGGGATGGTGACCTCGCCCGAACTATTCCTGAACAATTCCCTAGGGGTTCCCTTCGATACTGCATGGGCGGTCGGAAGGCTCATGGCCACCGGAACCCTCGACCGCCACCCCGGGTTGAAACTCATCGTGCCGCACGGTGGCGGCGCTTTGCCCTATCTGCTCGGTCGGATGGAAAACGCGTGGAAGCAGCGCCCCGAATTGCGAGAAGCTGCTGGCAAGCCACCTTCCGGCTATGCAGAACAGATCTGGTACGACTCGATCGTGCACTCCGAAACCGCACTGCGTTTTCTTGCGGCGTTTGCCGGCGCTGACCGGGTGCTGCTTGGAACCGACTCGCCATACATGACAGGGGATGGCGATCCAGCCGGTAGTTTCGCAGCCGCGGGTCTTGATCCCCTGCAGTCGACCGCAGCCGCCGTCGATCTATTCAAGCTTGGACGAATGATCCGGGCCGCCGTGCCCTAGCCGGATACCCAGAGGAATGAAGGATTCGGATTTAAGTTGGACCACGAAAAGACAGGATCCTAGGGGGGTCCTCAACGGTTGGGAGGTCGCTTTGCTCCTATTTTTCTCCCTAGAGGTGAATCAAACCGTCGAACCGAAATATATAATTAGGCCCAGAAATCCCCGGAATCACAGGAAATTTTGGTCGATAGTTCATTTCTAGCGACAAAAATGCGGCCAATGCTTCACCTTGCGTGAGAATGCTTCAATTCAAAGGGTCAATGGAACAAATGCAAAGCACACTTCCTGCACTTTGCATTTATGCGACCTTACATAATATCAACTATCGGCGTTTCAAAATGGCATTTTGACTAGGTGAAATACGACTAATTCGTGATGTGACGAAGGTCCGTTGGACGGCCGTGTCTGGTTGGTTCTACACTCGTGCCCCCAGAATCAAATGAAAGGACACAACATGGCCCAGGATTACGACGAGGCCCGCCCGGATGTCGCCGAGGCCTCGGAACGGACGCTCAAGGACGTCCGGAAGATGGACGCACCGACCGCCCGGAGCGTGCACGCAGACCTCGAGGAGACAGACCTGTCCGACGGCATCGAGCTGCCCGGCGCGATCGTTCTCGATGAGCTGGTCGTCGAGATCATTCCCCAGGCCAGCGACGAGTTCGTGTGCGGCGAATGCTTCACCGTCCGGCACCGAAGCCAGGCCGCCAGGACCCTGGGCGGCGCCCCGATATGCCGCGACTGCGTCGACGTCTAGCCACCGGCACATGGCCCCGGCAGCAACAACCGGCTTTTGGCCGTGGATGTGGCAGTGAAGGATCGTCCTATGCGGTGGTTATTTCCCCGCGCCACCTAAATGGTCGGCGAGTTCTAGCGGTTGCTGCAACACCCGGAATCTCGGGAGTTGCAGCAACCGCGGAACCTTCTTCAATAAGTGAATCTTCCTTATGACGAAAATCGGCTTTGCCGCCCGCATTTGATGAGAGGCCGCGACGCCATCGCCGCTCGAGTGCCGGGCGAGGTTCATTCCCCTGGACCGAGACCGATCGGGATCCGTGGCCGCGTAGTGGGCGCCTGCATCTTGGCATCGGCGTTCCACGGAACGTGACCAATGTAGTCACCCCGCGTGCATTGCCTTGAGGATGCGGATATTCAGGAGGATTGCTCCCCAAGCAACTCGCCAATTTGTGTTGTTGCCTTCGTGAGATCTTCCAAGATGCGCGGCATCTTGGAAGGCTGGAACCGGGACGCGGGAATGGCCACGGTGAGTGCTCCGACGGCTTCGTCTCGTATGTTGTGGATTGCGGCCCCTATGCCGATAATTCCTCGCTCGGATTCCTCAAAGTTCGTTCCGGATCCTGTCCGCCGGGTTTCGTCCAGACTGGCGTTCAAGTCATCGATGGTTCCGATGCTGCTCGTCGGCCAGGTGGGGACACCGTGGTGGTAAAGATCTTGAATCTGGGCGTCGCTCATTTCCGCGAGCAAGGCCTTGCCGCCGGCCGATGTAAATGCGGGGATCTGGACGCCGAATCGACAGCTCACGCGGAGCAGGTTTTCGCTTTCGACTCCGTCCACGAACTCAATGTTTCCTCCGCGAAGGACCACGAGCTGGACCGTCTCCCCTAGCGTCTGGGCCAGGGAAGTCATCGCCGGCCTGGCGGCTTCTCGCAGGCGCGCGACGCTAACAGGTTCGGCGTTGGCAATTTCGCGACCGGGCCGATATTTGCGGTTTGTCATTTGCTCGGCAAAATGTCGATGCACCAAAGTCGTGAGCAGTCGATGGGCCGTACTCGGGGCAATACCCAAGTGTTCAGCTGCCTCCGTAACCGAAATAGCCCCCGTGTCGCGCAGATAAATAATGAGCTGGAGTGCCCGGTCCGCAGACTCATTGAGCAGCGGCCCCTGGTCCTCGTCCTTCTCTTGCATGCTTAATCCTCGCGTGCCGGTAACTGATGGGGAATTGAAGCAACGTACGGCTCCTCGAGCGCCGGGAAAATTCGCGACTCCCAAAAAAACATATTGCCCCATTGACGTACGTCATAGATACGATAATACTGTGATTGTTCGCCCAGACAGAATACTTTTTTTTAGATTCTGCCTACCGAAATATAACGGACTCGCTGACAAGGGACAAGCGTCGCGGTGAGCCGTAAGCGTAGGTATTGGGGCCACCCTCCAAAAGGGAGGCACCTTTCATCCACCGCGCACTTATCCCTATTGATCTCATTGGAGAGGACAACGATGTCCAGTCAAGATGCCAGTGTTGTGCGAGCCGATCCCAGTGTTGTAGACCTGCGTGCAACCCCCGAGTTCACTGAACTGCGGAAGCGGTCCAGGAACTTCACTTTCACCGCCGGGGCGGTGGTGTGGGTATGGGCCATTCTGCTGTTCTGGGCCGTGGGCTACGCACCGAAAATGATGGCCGTCTCAGTCATCGGGCCAATCAACCTCGGCTTCATATTCGTTTGGTCCCAAGTCTTTGTAGCACTAATCGTTGCAGTCATGTTCGTGAGGCACTCACGAGCCAACGAGGCACTGATCGCCAAGATGCGGCAAAGCGCCGTCAAGGGGGAGAAATGATACCGACAACCACCGCAGCTGCTCCGACTCAGGTGGCTGCGTCAGGAATGGATAGCAGCAGGCCACTAATGCTCGGGCTTTTCCTGGCCATCATCGTCATGACCTTCGGCATCACAGCGTGGGCTGCACGCCACCGCAAGTCCCGCGACGAGTTCTTTACGGCCGGCCGAGGTCTGACCGGCAGGCAGAACGGACTGGCCATGGCCGGAGATTCGCTCTCCGCCTCAGCCGTCTTGGGCAGCGTCGGCCTGGTCTCCCTCTTCGGGTTCGACGGCTTCATGTTCGGCATTGCCAACGTGGTGGCATTCGTACTGTTGTTGCTGCTGGCCGGATTCCTGCGTAACACGGGACGTTTCACGGTGTCGGATGTCTTGTCCTTCCGGATGAATGAACGGCGCGTGAAACTAGCGGGGGGCATGTCTTCCCTCACGATTTCCCTGTTCTACCTCATCGCCCAAATGGTCGGTGCCGGGGCCCTGCTCGCACTCTTGATCGGAGCCGAAGGACCTGGCGTCAAGAACGCAACGATCGTGGTCGTTGGCATCTTGATGACCATCTATGCAGTCTTCGGTGGGATGCGGGGCGCCACGTGGGTACAGATCATCAAGGCGGTCATCCTCATGGGCATCGTGTCGCTCATGGCGGTGATGGTCCTGATCCGTTTCGAGTTCGATTTCGGTGCCCTGCTCACCGCGGCAGCCGGAGGTAGCGGGCACGGTCCACAGTTCCTGGAAGCCGGCCTCCAGTACAAGAACCCCTTGGACCTGCTGAGCCTCGGAATCGGCGTGACCCTGGCCTTTATCGGACTTCCCCACGTCTTCCAGCGCTTCTACACCGTGAGCGACGACAAGACTGCCCGTTCATCCGCCCTTTGGCTCTTCGGAATCGAATCGATATTCACCGTCGCCGTGGTCCTGATCATGGGGCTGGGAGCAGCCGCCTTGGTGGGCGTAGCAGCGATTACGGCCTCGAGCGCGGGTGGCAATACCGCCGCCATCCTGCTTGCCCAGGAACTGGGCGGGGGCGCCGGAACATTGAATGGAAACATTTTCATGGCCGTATTCTCCGCCGTGGCCTTCGCGACGATCCTGGCCGTGGTGGCAGGCATCATGGTCTCCGCCATCACCACCTTCTCGCACGATCTCTATGGAAATGTGATCAAGCGCGGCCAGGTCACCGATGCGCAAGTGGTAAAGGTCGCCCGGATAGCCGCAGTCGTCATTGGATTTGCCGCCATCGTCATCAGTCTTACCGTCCAGAACCTGAACATCGGCTTCATCGTCGGACTGGGTCTCGCGATCGCCGCTTCCGCCCACGTACCCTCGTTGATCCTGAACCTCTTCTGGCGAAGGTTCAACACTCGAGGCGCACTCTGGGGCATCTACGGAGGACTGGTCACGGCAGTGCTGCTGGTCGTCTTCTCCCCGACCGTTTCCGGAACAGACAGATCCCTGTTTGCCTCCGTCGACTTCAGCTGGTTCCCACTCACCAATCCTGGGCTGGTATCCGTGCCGGCAGGTTTCCTCTTTGCGATCATTGGCGCATTGTCCAAGCGCGATGTTGCAGCTGAGGAAGGCTACGACGCACTCGAAGTCCGCGCCTTGAGCGGGGCCAACTCCGAATAGGTTCACCGAAGCTTTACGCCACCAAAAAAGGTTCCACGAAAGAAGGTAAGAGCATGACCATCGAATTCGCACCTGACTTGATTCTGACCAACGGAAACATCGTGACCGTCGACAAGGAGTTCTCCACCGCCGAGGCCGTGGCGGTCTATGACGGGAAGATCGTCGCCATTGGAGGCACCGACGAAGTCTCCCAGCTGGCCGGCAAACGGACCAAGCGCGTGGATTTGGGCGGCAAGACGCTGGTGCCCGGACAGATGGACAACCACGTCCACTTCTCCCTGGCCGGCATGGATGCCCTGGACGGGGAAGCCAAGGTCAACATTGCCACCCTCCAATCCATCGATGAGATCCTCCGGGAGATCAAGGCCCGCGTCGACGCGACCCCTGCGGGGGAATGGATCGGAACCTCCTGCATGTACCGCGGGGCTCTGAAAGACGGGCGTTTCCCCACCCGGCATGACCTGGACAAGGTCTCACCCGACCACCCCGTATACATCTTCCAGTCCGGGAAGAATGTGATCTGCAACAGTTACGCACTGCGCCTGGCCGGCATTACACGCGATACCGAAAACCCCACAGAACCTGAAGGCTGGATCGTGCGTGACAACGACGGCGAGCCGACCGGACACCTGATCGCCGGGGCCGGCGACATGGCCCGCAAGGCTTGGTGGAAGGTCAACAACCAGCCCATCAAGAAATGGGACTTCCTGTACTTCGACCAGGAAACCCAAATCAAGGCGATGATGGCCCAGCAGAAGATTTACCACCAATGTGGCGTCGTGGGGGTACGCGACATGGGGACATCGATTGACGAACTCGAGGCCCTTACCGAGGCCCATCGGCGTGGCTTGCTCAAGATCCGCACGGATGTCCTGCTCGGCCTGCCCGCGCGCTACATGTCCGAGGATGAGATCCTCAATTCCCTGAATTCATATTTCGGTCCCAAGCAGCACTTGGGTGACTCGATGCTGCGGCTGAACGGGATCAAAATCGTCGCTGTCAACGACGGGTGGTGGGCCCACAGCAAGGAAAAGCTGAAGTTCATCATCAACGAATACAACCGCCGCAACTGGAACATGGCCATTCATATCAATACGGGAGGATCCGGTGATTCAACGGAAACGGTATTGACCGCCCTCGAGGAAGCCGCCATGGAAAACCCGATCGCCGGCCGACGCATCAGCTTCGAGCACGGATTCGGTCTCCAGGAACCTCAGCACTACGAGCGGGCACGCAAACTCGGGGCAATTATCGCCTCCAATTCCCTTTTGGCCTACTACGCCTCGGCCCGCTCCATGCGCATGAACGAGATCATGGAACAAGTCCGCATCGCCAAAATGTCAGATACGGATCCGTGGCGGCGCACCGTGCGCGACTGGGGGATGCCCATCAAGTCCTGGATGGACGGAGGGCTGACGGTCACCGGCGGCTCGGACAACCCGGCAGTGGTCTACGATCCGGATCGTCCCTTCCTCAGCCAGTACTCGGCACTCACCGGGGACACCATGGCCGGGGTGCTGCTTCCCGGCCAACAGATCACCCGCGAACAAATGCTGCGCATGTACACGATCAACAACGCCTACGCCTGCTGGCAGGAAGACGTGCGCGGTTCGATTGAGCTCGGCAAACTTGCCGACTTCACTGTCCTTGACCGCGACATCCTGACCTGCGCCGACCAGGAAATCGCCGAACTGCAAGTGTTGCAGACCTACGTCGGAGGTGAACTTGTCCATGAACGCTGATCCACACGCCGTCAAGCGGCATCTCGACAAACGGATCTCCCTGGTACACAACGATGCCGTCAGCCTCAGCCACCGCATCCACTCCAACCCGGAGATCGGATTTGAGGAGGAGAAAGCCAGCCGCTGGATGAGTGAAGCGCTGGATGGGGCAGGCTACACGGTTGAGTCCGGTATCTGTGGGTTGCCGACTGCCTTCCGCGCTTCCATTGGCACCGGAGACCTCAACATTGCCCTGCTGGCGGAGTACGACGCACTCCCAGGCATGGGCCATGCCTGCGGCCACAACCTGATTGCCGCGACGGCCTTCGCGGCCGCGGCAGCCCTGGCACCCTTCGTCGATGAGTTGGGGATCACCCTAACGGTGTTGGGCACACCGGCAGAAGAACGTCTTGCTGCCGGCGGCAAGCTCCTCATGCTCGAGCGAGGGGGATTCGATGGCATCCATGCCGCACTCATGGTCCATCCGACACCCTTCGAGGTTGCCGCACCCCAGATGATCGCAGCCAGCAGACTACAGGTGGAAATGACGGGGGTGGCGGCACACGCATCGGCGGCCCCCGAGCAAGGACGCAACGCTGCCGACGCACTAACCGTTGCCCAGGTAGCGCTCGGGCTTCTCCGGCAACACATTGGCAAGGAAGACAGGATCAGCGGCTACACCACCCATGGCGGTGAAGCACCCAACATCATCCCGGCCCGGACCACCGCTGATTATGTCCTGCGGTCAACGAACGTTGCCCAGCTTGCCGAACTGGAGAACAGAGTCAAATCCTGTTTCGAGGGAGGTGCACGAGCCACGGGGTGCTCGCACGGATTCAGCGGAGGTGGGCGGAACTACGCGGAACTGAGGTCCGATCCGGTCCTGGCCGGGCTCTACCGCGAGAATGCCGAGGCCTTGGGCAGGGACTTTAGCCATGACCCCAATATGAATGGATTCTTGGCCTCCAGCGATGTCGGCAATGTCTCGCAGGTCATGCCCACCATCCAGCCGTTCATCGGCCTGGGGACCTGGCCTGTTGTTAACCACCAGCCAGAATTCACGGCGGCCTGTGCCACGCCTATCGCCGATAGTTCAGTGGCCGACGGGGCCCAAGCGCTGGCGGCAACCATTGCCGATGCCGCCAGTCAAAAGAGTGTGCGCGAGAGTCTTCTGGGAAAGACCCCGGCTCTCGCCGAAGGGAGAGGTTAGGTCCATGCAGTCAGCTATCCCGGTAACGTTCATCACTGGATTCCTTGGAAGCGGCAAGACCACACTGGTCAACCGGCTTCTCCAGCAAAAGGAAGGGCTCCGGGTGGGGGTGGTCGTCAATGAATTCGGCGAACTCCCCATTGACGGATCCCTGATTTCCCGCAGTGAGGGGATGGACATCGTCGAACTGGCTAACGGGTGTGTTTGCTGCGCCAGCCGGGGCGACCTCGAAGGGGCACTGAGTGCCCTCGCCTCTAGTGGCAAGCCGCTAGACCATATCCTGCTGGAAAGCAGCGGGCTCGCCGATCCCGGGCCCGTCATTGAGAGACTGGTCAGTCCGCCGCTCTCGGATGCCCTGCACCTGCAGCAAACCGTCACGCTCGTGGATGCGGCAAACTTCGATAGGAACCTCGAGCATGCCGAGGCCGCCTACAACCAGATAACGCACGCCGACCTTTTGGTGCTCAACAAGACCGACCTGGTCAGTCCCCAGGAGGTCGAACAAATTCGTGCCGGATTGGAATTGTTGAACCCATCGGCCCCCGTGCTGGTGGCCGTCAGGGCTTCCTTGGACCTTGCCGATTTGCTTGCCTACCCACCCCGCATGGAGGCGGCGGAATCCAGCCCGTCACTTCGCGGGGAGCACGTTCCGCATGCCGCACACGGGAGGTCGATGACGAGCATCAGCCTGACATCCGAACTGACCCTGGACGAGGACAAATTCCGTTCCTGGCTGGGCGGGCTGCCCCCGACGGTAATCAGGGTCAAGGGGATTGTGAAGGTCTTCCGGGCCGGCGAAAGCCGCGATCTCATTGTCCATGTGGTCTCAGGGCTCATCACCCTGGAAGATGCCACGGAAATAGGTGTGGACGGACAACGGGGAGTGGTGGTCATCGGCAGTGACCTCGATGATCCTGCGATTCGCAGCGGTTTCCAAGGCTGCATTGGGCGAGCGGAGGAACAAGTAGTCCCCGCCTGACGGTGAGGCCGTGCACATGCCACGATTATGGGTGGCGAGTTGGGGTACGTGGGTAACTTGTGGCTTGTGTGCGGGCGGTCGTTTGGGTCCCGCTGTCCATCATGTGTGCAGCGGCAAGACCGGAGGAATTTTCTTGCGCTGTGCACCTGTGGGCAGGGGGCTGGCGAAGTACCCCGGGAGTAAGAAGTGGGGACAAGATCCAAATAGGATCTTGCCCCCACTTCTGCGTTGGCACACTATTCGGTCGGTGCACTTCCAGTGCTGTCATCGGTCGATACAGTGTTTTTCTTGGTGCGCTTGCGGGTGGCGCGCGCGGGGCTGATCTTGTTCAGCTCCTGTTGCGTCCAGCCCTTCTTCAGCGCGTTGGTGAAAGCCTGCTTTTCTGTGGCTTGCGCTGTGAGTAGGTTCTGTTCGGCTTGTACGCGTGCTGCGACGGCCTGGGCAATCTCGTTGGCCGCCTGCATGCGCAGGTCATTTTGTGCTTGAAGTTGTTCCAGGATGCGGGTTGCTGCATCGCTCATGTGATCATCTCCGATTCATTCGGCATCCGGTGCTGTCGCCGGCCTCGGCCCGTTCTGTGACAGGACATTTCCCCTTCAGGCTACCCACAGAGCACCCCGTTTTGAAAGCATCCACGACATCAGATTCCAGGGTCGCGTGACCAGAAACGACGGAGCAAGCTATAGACTTAGGTGCCCTAAGTCGCTTGTCGTGCTTTACTGCGTCTCACTTGTCTGGAACACTTGAACCCAGAATTGGTTTCAAGTGGCGTTGCACTGGGCGGAGGTGGCGGGGATGCGCGATGGCATGGACCGTAAGCGTCAGGCGAATGTTCCCGGTGGCCGGATGACTCGCCGTGTGGTGAAGTTGTCGGTTGCCCAGGATGCCGCATTGCGTGTCCATGCAACCGAGCTTGGGGTCAGCGTTCCGCGTCTGTTGGTTGAAAGCACGCTGTCGTCTTTCTCGGGTGAAACCCTGAAGGAGCGCCGGGACCTTTTGACCGCTCTTTTCACGTTGCAGCGCGGCCTTGCCGCGGCGGGGAACAACATCAACCAGATTGCCCGGGCCGCGAATGCGACCGGCGAAATCGCCCCCGAACTGAACGCATCCTTGGCGCACCTTCGGTCCACGGTGACGCGCATCAACGAGTGCCTGGAAGTGCTCGCAATCTCGGATGATCCGTCATGATTCCCAACGTCACTCGCGGTGCCCGCATGAACGGACTCATGGCCTACCTGGTCGGCCCGGGGCGCGCGAACGAGCACGAGAACCAACGTCTGGTTGCCGGGGATGACCAAGTCACTTTCGCCGTGCCGGTTGGCACCGCTCTTGATGCATCGAACGCGTTCGAGGTCTCCTACGTCTTGGATCATCCGCGCCGCATCCACGGAACCACCGTGATGGTTCCCGAGTACGCACGCGACGGGGAAACCCAGGAGTTTCTGCGTGATGAATCGGGCAGGAAGATCCGTGTCGGGGAACGCCACGGCGAGGTCTGGCATTGCTCCCTGGCGGTCGA
This sequence comes from Paeniglutamicibacter kerguelensis, assembly GCF_017876535.1. Classification (NCBI taxonomy): domain Bacteria; kingdom Bacillati; phylum Actinomycetota; class Actinomycetes; order Micrococcales; family Micrococcaceae; genus Paeniglutamicibacter; species Paeniglutamicibacter kerguelensis. Next base: position 37,187 of record NZ_JAGIOF010000003.1, on the reverse strand, counting down.
GGCCGGCTACGGGACACTGGATGACGAGAAGTGGGAAAAGATCGCCCACGAGTTCGTGAACCGCATGGGTTTTGTCGACCCCGACGGGGCCAAGTCATCGCGTTGGGCGGCGGTGCACCACGGGGCCTCCAAGAACGGCAACGACCACATCCACCTGGTGGTCCAGATGGTGCGCGAGGATGGCGGGAAGGCCAACGTACACAACGACTTCCACCGCACCCAGACCGTGTGCCGGGAGCTCGAGCAGGAGTTCGGGTTGCCACGGTTGGAGTCTGCCGAGGTCGGCCGCGGGCTGGCCGGCGAGAAGCCGGCCGAGCGCGCCCGCGCGGACCGGCAGGGTGCGTCGTACTCGGATAAGTTCGAGCTGCGCCGCCGCCTTCGTGCGGCCCTGGCCACGGCCAACACCTCCGAGGAATACCTGCGCCATGCGCAGGACTTGGGCGTGCGCATCGCACCAAGTTTTGCCCGTGGATCGAACACCGAGGTCCGCGGTTACAAGGTTTCCCTCGTCGGTCGAGACGAGGGCGCCACGGCGTTCTGGTACGCGCCCAGCAAGCTTGATTCAACGCTTGGGTGGCCGGACATCAACGTGCGCTTCGGAGAGGACGGCAAGGCCGCAGGCAACGCCTACCTCGCGTCGCTGCATTCCTCGCATGCGGATCGTGAACACACCAAGGCCCGCTTGCATGGCTTCTCCGAGGCACAGGTAGAACGCATGGTCAGCCACAAGACCGGTCCGGACACCTTGGCCAACATCTACGCACGCCTGTCGGTGCAGCTCGAACGCAACAAGCCGGGCCGGTTCGCCCAGCTATCCGAAACCTATGCCCGGGCAGCCCAGGGCCAGGGCAACGCCCGGTATGCAGCCCGGATGGTGCAACGTTTCGCCAGCAAGGATTCCACGCGCGGATGGCTTGCCGTTGCCAAGCAGGCCGGCCGTTTGGGAACGCTGATGGCACAAGGTGCGATGGCGCAGGAACGCCGCCGGCTGGCCACCACCAGCACCCGACTCTTGGCCGAGGTCGAACAGATCGTGAACAGCGCGGCGGCGCGGATTGAAAAGGAGAACCTCGTTCGGGCAGGGGCTCAGCCATCAAAGACACCGGATGGTCCCTACCGTGATTGGAACACTCGCCATCAACCAGGAACGTCCACGGAACGTGGGCACGAACGTTAGCGAAGGTGATGAACATGATGGAGCAGGAAGAAACCGAAATCGTCCAAGACCTTGGACGCACTGCACGATTGATCCTTGGATCCGGGATGCAGGCGGCCGAGCAGGCGCAGCGGCGTTCCCATATGGAGGGGCAAGAGCGGCTGGCGCAGGAGCAGCGCGCCCACGCTGCATTGTTGGCCGATGGCGCTCGTGAACGTGCCATGGTCGAGCAAATCCGGCGTGACTTCTCCTCGTCGCCATTTTGGAAGAATGCGGGTTCGGAATCCATCGCCGACCGCATGACCGTCGCCGCCGAGCTGGCTGCACGGCACCCGGAGGCCGGACGCACCTACATGGACGGCGCCGACCGCATCCGCAACCAATTTGGCATCAACGTCGAGGACATCAACCGCGACCACCCCACCGCGCCGGCCGACCGGCACGCCGCATTGCGGGATGCCCTGGATGACTACTTCGCCAGCCACCGCCTGGACGCCGAAAGCGATGAGACCCCGGACGCGGATCACGACCAGGACATGGCCGCGGCAAAGGTTGCCCAGGCAACCCAGCCGGGGGAACGCGCCGAGGTGGAGCGCGTGGAGGAAGCCGCGCACCTGAACCTCGCAGGGGACGCGGGTGCGGAGGTTGCCCGGGACCAAAAGAACGCGCAAGGCCAGGAAGCCACGGAGGCTTCGAGACCTGAGAAAACCGAAGGGCAGTGGAATCCCGGTGAACCGACACCGGGCGCCGCCCAAGCCCTTTCCTCATGGCGGGAAAAAACCGGCGGCAAGTCAAACCCCAACTTCCCGGACGAACCAAGCCTCACGAACTCCAACACCGCGATGAAGAACCGCAAGCGCGTCATCGGTGCCGCCCAGCCGAACCGGACCCAAGAAAAGGTGCTTATCCGATGATGTCGGTCCCGGATGAAGAACTGGTGGACCTCGACGGACCCACCGAGGAACCCGAGGCACCGGCCGAGCCTGCAGGTGGCGGGCAGCCCGCCCAGGCGCCGTCATTCACCTACCGGGATTGCGAGCAATGGCTGCAGGAATTGGCGCTGCCGCATTACCTGCGCAAGCTCGACGGCACCCGTAAATGGGCGCCCAACTGGTTCGACTACCCGGAAGCCGACACCCTGGTCCAAGCGCTCTGGGTGACCTGGGAACAGATGAAGTTGGACGGGCCCCAAGCGATCCTCGTGTACTACCGCGACTACTTCTACCCGCTGATGGACCGGCTCACCGGCCCCGACGGCCCATTCCACGCCTACGACGAGACCACGCACCCCCATTTGCCGGAGCCATGGCCGACGATAGCGGCACCGGCAAGCCACTTCCCCGAAGCGGATATCTAGCCTTACGCGAGAGAGTGAAGGGCCGACCCAATAGGGTCGGCCCTTCACTCTCTCTTATGGCTAGAGCCGAACGATCTTCTTGTTCATGAATTCCTCCATGCCCAGGGCACCCAGCTCGCGTCCGACACCCGAGCGCTTGATGCCGCCGAAGGGCAGATCGGCCTGGGAACCGCCAGCTGCGTTGATGTAGACCATTCCGGCGTCGATTCGCTCACCCACGCGCCGTGCGCGTTCCGGATCCGCGCTGAAGACTCCCGAACCCAGCCCGTAGACCGTGTCGTTTGCCAGTTCAATCGCTTCTTCCTCGCTGGCGGCCCTGTAGACAACCACCGCGGGGCCGAAAAGCTCGCCGTAGTAGGCGTGCATGTCCTTGGTGACACCGGTCAGCACCGCGGGTGCCACGTAGGCCCCCGGTCCGTCGATGTGTGTGCCTCCGGTGTGAAGGGTTGCGCCCTTGGCCACCGCGTCGGCGATCTGCTCGACGAGTTCGTCTGCGGCTGCCTGCGAGGAGAGCGGAGCCAAGGTGGTGCTTGGATCCGCAGGGTCCCCCGGCTCGAAGGCGGACATCTGACCGGTTAGCTTCTTCACGAATTCGTCGTAGATGTCGTCCATGACGATCATCCGCTTCGGCGCGTTGCAGGCTTGGCCGTTGTTGCCCATGCGGGCCGCGACGGCGACCTCGACGGTCTTGTCCAAGTCGGAGCTATCGAGCAAAACGAGCGGATCGGATCCGCCGAGTTCCAACACCACCTTTTTCAGGTTTCGCCCGGCCTCCATGGCGACCGCGGAGCCTGCCCGCTCGCTGCCGGTCAGCGAGACGCCCTGGACCCGTGGGTCGGCGAGCATCGAGGCGATCTGGGAGGCCGACGCGTAAACGTTGATGTACGCATCGGCGGGAATGCCGGCGTCGTGCAGTACCGACTCGATCGCTGCCGCGGATTCCGGGCAGTTGCGTGCATGCTTGAGAATGATGGTGTTCCCCAGAACCAGGTTGGGCGCGGCAAAGCGGGCCACCTGATAGTAGGGGTAGTTCCACGGCATGATGCCGATCAACGAACCGATCGGGCGCTTCTGGATGACCGCGTTGCCGCCCTGGATCGCGAGAGTCTCGTCTCCGGCCAGGGTGGGCCCGTTCTCCGCATAGTAAGTGAAGATACTTACGACGGTCTGCAGCTCTCCCTTGCTTTCGTCGATCCTCTTGCCCATCTCTCGGGTGATGATCGCGGCAAGTTCGTCGGTTCGCTCGGCAAAGATCTCCGCGGCGCGCTTGACCAGACGGGCGCGTTCGGCGATGGGGGTTTCGCGCCACGACAGGTAGGCCCGGTGTGAGCGGTCCACCGCGTCGCTGATCTCTGCGTCCGTGGCATCCGGGTATTCGGCGACGAGTTCTCCGGTGGCGGGATTGATGACCTGATACATAGTGATTGCCTTTCCTGTTGGTGGGTTAGAGCAGGCCGCGGGCGCTCAGGTTGCGGGCAAAAGCCCAGATTCCCTGGGTCCATGGCTCTGCTTCTTCGGCGTGCTTGACGGTGTTGCGGAGCATGCCCAGCTTCGGGTTGGAGATGGAAACCACGTCACCGACCTCGTGGGTGAAGCCTGCGCCCGGCGCATGCCGGTCCTGGGTTGGCGAGAACAGCGTCCCGGTGAAGAGCACGAATCCGTCCGGGTACTGGTGGTGCTTGCCGTGGGCGTGGCCGATGAGCTCCTCCGGATCGCGGCTGATCTTCTTCATTGAGCTGGTTCCATCCATGGCGAACCCGTCGGGGCCTGAGACCTGCAGCTCGATGTCCAGCTCGCGCACATCGGCCATGGAGAAGGAGTCATCGAACAGGCGGATGAAGGGGCCGATGGCGCAGGAGCGGTTGTTGTCCTTGGCCTCGGTCAGCAACAGCGCGCTGCGACCTTCGAAGTCGCGCAGGTTGACGTCGTTGCCAAGCGTCGCGCCCACTGCCCGTCCATCCGAGCGAACGGCAAGGACCACTTCGGGTTCGGGATTGTTCCAGGTGGAACGCGAGAGCACGCCGATGTCGGTGGCGGTGCCCACTGAGGACAATACGGGGGCCTTGCTGAAGATCTCGGGGTCGGGTCCGATGCCGACCTCGAGGTACTGCGACCAGAGCCCTTCGGCCTGCAGGATTTCCTTGACCTGTGCGGCCTCGGGCGAGCCCGGGCGCACCGTGGAGATGGCTCCGCCGATGGCCGTGGAAAGACGCTCGCGGATGGCCAAGGCCTTGGAGGAATCGCCCTGGGCGCGTTCCTCGATCACTCGTTCAAGCATGCTCTCGACGAACGTGACGCCTGCAGCCTTGATCACCTGCATGTCGATGGGGGAGAGCAGATGCGCCCTATCGGTGTCTCCGGCTGCGGTGGCGGCCAGGAGATCTTGCAGTTCCCAGCGGCGGCCGCCAAGATCCTGCTGAACGGCCGACAGCAGGTCCTCGCGCTCCAACAGGGTGGAAACCGTGGGCTCCACCGCGGAGATGTCCACGGCCTGGTCGCCAATGACGACGACGACGCAGGGGCCGCCGACTTCCGGGTCGAAGACGCGGCCAACCAACAATGCCTGTTCTGCGTCCAGCGGCAGCAGATCGGTTACTGAAAATTCCATTGCTTCCTCGTTCATTAGAGTGATACTGGTTCTTGGTTGGATGACAGATCGACGGCGCCGGGTTCGCCGCCGTCGTACCAGGCAAAGAATTCCCACAGTTCGCCGCAGGGGCCTGCAAGGTAGAGGCAGCGTGCGTTCCACGGGTAGTCTGCCGGCGCGTCATAGAACTCCACGGATCTGGCCACGAGTTCCTCGTGCATGCGATCGATGTCTTCCGGGCTGTCGAGCTTTACGGCGAGCATGACGTTGTGGCCCTGTGGTTCTTCGCGTTGCGACCTGACACCGGTGGTTTTCTGGATATGTTCCGCGTCCCAGAGGGCCAGAATGACCCCGGGGCCGGCGAAGTCCGCGAATCCCGGCATTCTGTGTTTCAGCGTGAAGCCGAGCTTCTCGGTGTAGAACTCGATGGAATTATCCAGGTCGCGGGTGATGAGGCAGATATCGGTGATGGTTGGCTTTTGCATTAGTTCGCTTCCTTTGTGGCTGTCGGGTCTTCAACGGTCCAGTCGTTTTCGTGCGGGAAGAGCCATCGCTGGGGCATGAGTGCCGGGGCCGGGATCTTGCGGACGAGGCCGTTGTAGTCGATGATCACGTGGGAGTCTAGGCAGTATGTGCCCATGAGCTCGCGGCAGACACCGCACGGGTTCGTGACGATGGCCCGTCCGTCGTCGTCCAGGCAGAGCGCCACCATGGTGGCGATTTGGTGGTCCCCGGCCATTTCCGCGTTGGCGATGGCGGAGGACTCGGCGCAGACGTTCACGCGACGCGAGCCCAGGTGCAGGCCAAGGTAGATCTCGCCCGAGAGGGTTCTCACGCCCGCGGCGACGACATGTTTTTCAGGATCGTGGCGGGCCAGCAGCAAATCCCTGACGCTGTCGAAGAGTTCGAGGTCGACCGGGTTTAGTTCTTCTACGTGCATGTTCTAGGACTCCATGTTCGGGGTGGCGATTCTGACTCCGCCGTCCTTGGTTGTTCTGGCCAGTACGATCAGGCCCACGAACGCGATGAGGTACGGGAGCATCTGTGCGATTTGGGGTGGCATGACCGAGTCGTTGACCTGGATGGCGACGGCAGATGCCAGGCCGAAGACCACGCTCATGAGGGTCAGAAGCAACACGCGTCCGCGGCAGAAGATCACTGCCGCCAGTGCGACGAAGCCCAGGCCGTTGGTCATTCCCTCGGTGAATAGGGTCAGTTGGCCGATGCTCAGCTGGGCGCCGGCGATGGCGCACAACGCGAAGCACCAGACCTGCGCCAGGATCCTCATGCGCTGCACGTTTCCGCCGGCCGCGGCCAGTGCGGCGGGGTGTTCACCGGCTGCCTTGAGGTGGCGCACCAGCACCGTGTTCTTGACCGCGAAGATGGCCACGGCGACGATGGCCCAGCTCAGGTAGGTGAGCACGGTATGGCCGGACAGGATGGGGCCCAGCACCGGGATCCCGTCGATGAACGGAATCCGGTAGGTGGGCAGTGAGGGGATGCCCGGGGCGCTGAGGGTGCCTTTCACGCCGAACAGCGATCGCAGCAGGTAGACGGTCGCGGCGCCGGCAAAGATGTTCAGCACGATTCCGGCGATGAACACGTTGACATTCAGCCGGGTGATCAGCCAACCGAAGATCAGGCCGCTGAGCACACCGGCGGCAATGGTCAGCGTGACGGCTGCGAAACCCGAGCCGAAGGTCAGGCCGAAAACCACGCCTCCGAAGGCCCCGAAGAGCATGCCGCCTTCCAGCCCGACGTTGAGATCCTTGGTCCATTGCGTGGGTAGGCATGCGAGTGCGGCGAGGAGGATGGGTGTTGTCAGACGCACCCCGGATCCTAGAAAGGAATCGAGCAGTTCCATCGGTTACTTACCTTCCGAACGAATGAGGAGTTTGTTCAGCCCGGCGAGGCGGGAGAACAGGCCTGCCCGCGCGGTTGCCGCGATGATGATCCCGGAGATGAGGATGAGGGACAGTTCCGACGGGACGGTGGAGACCTGTTCGATGCCCCGGGCCGCCGAGCGCATGACGCTGTAGACGAGAACCCAGACGACGGCGGAGAGCGGCCTGGCCCTGGCGATCATCGCCAGCAGCACGGCGTCCCAGCCGATGCCGGTGCCGATCTCGGTCCAGAAACGGCCCTGGGATGCGGTGACCAGCAGTGCCCCGGCGATCCCGCACAGCGCGCCACTGGTGGCCATTGACCCGATGCGGGAGCGTCGGACGTTGATGCCAACGGCTGCCGCGAAGGCCGGGCTTTCCCCGGTCATCCGCCACCGGTAGCCGGTGACGGAGCGTTCGCTGAGCCACCAGGTGGCGGCACACAGGATGATGACAACGAATAGTGCGGAGGTCAGTTGGGTCTGCGGCACTAATTCGGCGAACATCGCCGTTTCGTGCACTGCCTTGGTGGTTCCGCTTTGGCGTGCGGGATCCCGCAGCGGGGCCGTGGCCAGGTAGGCGCAGAAGAGCATGATGATGTAGTTCGACAGCAATGTGGAGAGCACTTCGTCGACGTTCCAGACCGCGCGCAGCCAGCCCAGGCCTGCGGCGACGGCCGCGCCGGTCAGGGCCGAGACGGCCAGGCACAGAAACAGGTGCAGCCCGGTGAACATGGGTCCGATGTAGGCGCCGGTCAGGGCAGCGGCCATGGCGCCGGCGTAGATCTGGCCTTCGGCCCCGATGTTGAACATGCCCGAACGGTAGGCCAGGGCAACGCCCATGGTGGCGACGAACAACGGTAGGCCCCAGGCGAGGGTCCGGGCGATGCTCTTGGCATCGCCGACTGCATAGTCAAGGCCGGCGAGGATCGTCGGCAGCGGTTGGAAGCCCTGGGCCTGGATCAACAGGACGGCGAGCAGCAGGCCCACGGCCAAGGTGAAGACCCCGGGACCCAAGCGCCTTGCCAGGGAAAGGCCGGTCGGTGCGGTTGAACGTTTCCCGCGGCCCGTGGACTGTGGGGGGTTCTTTAGCGGTGTTGTCAGGCTCATCGTGCCACTTCCATTGTCTGCGCGCCCATCATGTACATTCCCAGTGCCTCCCGGCTGGTCGCGACGGTTTGCTGCTCGGCGACCACTTCGCCTCCATACATCACCAGCACGCGGTCGGAGAGCCTCAGGATCTCGTCCATGTCCGCGGAGATGAGGACCACCGCGCAGCCGGCGGCGGTGGCCTCGGCCACCTGGTTGTAGAGGAACTCGATCGCGCCGAGATCCACGCCGCGGGTTGGCTGGGCGAGGATGATGCAGTGCGGGTTGTCTTCGAGTTCGCGGGCCATCACGATCTTTTGCTGGTTGCCGCCGGAGAGCGTGCTGCATTTGGCATCGGGCCCGGAGGTCTTGATGCCGTATTTGCCGATCATGTCCACGGCCCATTGGCGCACGCCGCGGGAAAATGCGATCCCCAGCCCCGCCGGGGAATTGTCACGCCGCAGCAGGCCGGCGCTGATTCCCTCAAGCACCGATCCGTTGAGCGGAATGCCTTCCAGGTGTCGGTCTTCGGCAACGTAGGAAAGTCCCTTGGAGCGGCGGTCGGCGACGTTGAGTCCCTCCAGCTCATCGTTCCGAAGCAGGATGGTCCCGCCGGTGAGGCCCTGGATGCCGACCAGCGCCTCGGCGAGGGTGCTCTGTCCGTTGCCTTCCACGCCCGCGATGCCCAGGACTTCGCCCGGCCGGACGCTGAAGGACACGGATTTCAGGGCCGCATCCGATCCGAATTTGTCGGTGTTGAGGCCTGTGACTTCGAGGACCGTTCCGTCCCCGGGCTGCGTCCGCTGCACCCTGCCGAGGTTGACGTCGGTACGCCCGGTCATGGCGGCCACGACGCTGGCGGCATCGGTCTGCGCGGCGGTGAACGTCTGGATCGTCTGCCCGTTGCGCAGCACAGTGATCCTGTCGGCCACCGCGAAAACCTCGCGGAGTTTGTGCGAAATGAAGATGACGGAAGCGCCGTCCTTCGCAAGCGTCTTGAGCAGGATGAAGAGTTCTTCGGTTTCCTGCGGGGTCAGGACCGCGGTGGGTTCATCAAGGATGATGATCCTTGCGCCCCGGTAGAGAACCTTGATGATTTCAAGTTTCTGCTGGGTGGCCACGTTCAGCGTCCCTGTGATGGTCTCGGGGTCAAGGCTGATTCCCAGGCGCTTCATGGGTTCGAGCAGGGATTCGTTGGCGGCCGCGTGGTCGAAGAGCCCGTTGTGCCGGGGCTCGGCGCCGAGGGTGACGTTTTCCGCCACGGTGAACCCGGGCACGAGCATGAAGTGCTGGTGCACCATGCCGATGCCGTGGTTGATCGCATCCATGGGCTTCTTGAATCCGACGGGCTGTCCGTCCATGGAAATGCTGCCGCCATCGGGCTGGTACATGCCGTACAGGATGCGCATCAGGGTGGTCTTGCCAGCGCCGTTCTCGCCCACGAGGGCATGGATTTCACCCGCTGCGAGATCGAAATCCACGTCCTTGTTGGCCACGACCGGCCCGAAAGTCTTGGTGATCTGCCGCAGTTCAAGAACGGGGCGCGTGGGGTGCGCGTCGTTACTTGGCATCGGGGCTCACCGCGCCGCTGACCAGCTTGGCCTGGAGTGCCTCGAGCTCCTTGACGCGCTCGGCCGGGACCAGCTTGTCGTCGTAGAGCATTTCCCAGCCGTCTTCGGCGAAACCGTAGCTGCGCTGCTCGCCGTGCTTCAATTTGCCGTCGCTGAAGTCCTTGGCCATGGAGGTGATGACCTTGTCCACGCGCATGATCAGGCTGCCCGGGACCTTGCCGGGAGCCAGTGCGCTCTTGTCGGCCACGATGCCGACGGGGGCAATGCTGCTACCGGATTTGGCCGCGTCGAATGCGCCGGCGCCGGAAAGGCCGGCATAGGCAAAGACGCTCCGTGCCCCGCGGGTTTCCAGTCCAAGTGCCACCTCGCGGCCCTTGCTGGGATCGGTGAAGGAACCCACGTATTGTGCGAGCACCTTCATGTCCGGTGCGACGTTAGATACGCCGGCGGTGAATCCGCCCTCGCAGTTCTTCACCACGGGGGCATTGACGCCGCCGATGAAGCCGGTCGACACCGCAGAGGCGTCTTCGCCGACAGCCGCCGCCAATGCACCGGCCATGAAGCAGCCCTCGGCCGTGCGGAACTCGGCGGAAAGCGCCTCGGGGCTGTCTACCTTGCCGTCGACGAACACGAACGTGGTGTCCTTGTTTCGGTCGGCTACTTCAGTCATGGCGTCGATGGCTTCAAAGCCCAGAACAAAGACCAGGTCGTTCGCGTCCGCGGCATCCTGCAACAACGGCGCAAAATTCTGGGCCTGGAGCTGGCCTTCGTAGGTCTTCACGGTGGCACCGAGATCGGATTCGAGCGGTTCAACCGCGATGCCGGCCTGGTCGAAGAAGTCTCCATCGCCAAAGGCGTTGTCCACGAAAATTCCAACCTTCAGGCCGGAGTTCGTGGCTGCGGTGGAGGCCGGTGCCTGTCCACCGCAGGCGGTGAGGGAAATACTCAAACCCATGCCCAGGGCCATGGCCGAGAGAAGCTTCTGCGTGGACAAATGAGCGATGGTGGGAGTCGATGCCATGCTGTGTGCCGCCTTAAGTATGTTTGCAATTTATCTACTTCACCCGAGCCTCATGGCTGCGAGTTGCAGGTGTCACTTGAAACCTTTGCAAGAGAAATTTCTTCAGGGCTTGTGATACCAGTCACGGACTAACATATAATCATCATATGATCTGAACAAGTGATCTTCGAAACATTTCTCCGAACAGCCAACGAACGCGGTCCGCAGAGACCGCCGGATGGGATAACAATCAATGAGTCAGCGAGTAGTTGTAACGGACCATGCGTTCCGTGATGTGGAATTCGAGAAGGCGATTGCGGTCAAGCATGGTGCGGAATTCGAATGCTTCTCCTGCGTCGAGACGGAAGAAACCATCAAGTCCATCCGCAATGCGGATGTCGCTTTCGTGAACTTTGCACCCATGAGCCGCGAAGTCCTGTCCCGCTTCAAGCCCGGTGCGACGGTGATCCGCTATGGCATCGGATACGACAACGTGGACATCGATGCCGCGAAGGAATTTGGAGTTGCGGTGGCCAACGTGCCGGACTATGGAGTTGAAACCGTTGCTGACCACGCTGCTTCAAGCCTGCTCGCGGTTCTTCGGCGACTGCCCGTATACGATTCGCTGATCAAGACCAACGGCTGGGCCAAGCCCGCCGAGGTGGGGCCGCTGCGGGGCTTCAGGTCAACCACCATCGGGTTGGTCGGGCTGGGTCGCATCGCCCAGGCCGTGCACCGTCGCTTGGAACCCTTCGGGTTCAGCTTTGTCGCGTTCGATCCATTCTGTAGCCCTGAAATCTTTGAACAATTGAACGTGAAATCCGTCAGTCTCGAAGAGCTCTCGGAACAGGCCCACGCCGTATCGCTGCACGCCCCGAGCACCCCGGAAAACCATCACCTCATCGGGCGTGAATTCCTTGGACGGATGCAACCGGGAAGCGTCATAGTGAACACGGCCAGAGGACCTCTCGTGGATCTGGACGCCCTTGCCGAAGCCGTACAGGACGGGCGCCTGGCCGGCGTCGCGCTGGATGTCACCGACCCCGAACCGTTGCCGGCGGATTCGCCCCTGCGAAACTTCCCCCAGGTCATATTGACGCCGCACGCAGCCTTCTACGATGACGATTCCTTGGCAAACCTGCAGCGACTGGCCAGCGAGGAAGCAGGGCGCGCACTTAGTGGCGAGCAATTGCGGTGCCGAATTGCCTAAGACCAAGGAAACTGGAACCATGCACAGTGAAAACAAGGCAATGTCAGGGATGTTTCCAAACCCAAGGCCGAAGCGGAACAGGCTTTCCGAGCAGGTCGCAGATCGAATCACCGCGGATGTGATCAGGCGCGGCTTGAAGCCCGGCGACCGCCTGGAAACGGAGCCGGAGCTCGTCGAACAATATGACGTCAGCCGGTCGGTGATTCGCGAGGCAGGCCGGATCCTGGATGAACGCGGACTGGTGGACATCCGCCCTGGCCGAGGCATGGTGGTTGCCGCATTCGACGGATCGGGGATCTCCCGCCAGTACGAACTCATGCTCGAGCTGACCGATGGAACCTTTAGGCAGCTCATGGAGATGCGCCTTGTCTTGGAAGTCGGAATGACCGAGCTTGCGGCAAACAACCACACCGATGAAGACGAGGCCCGAATCCGGGAGACCCTTTCTGGCTACAACTCGGCCGGTGCCGACCAGCAGATGGCTCTCGAGTGGGACCTGGCATTCCACCGGGCCATTGCTGTCGCATCCAGCAACCCCTTTTTCGTGCACAGCATCGAACCAATCAACGGTTACCTGCGAAAAACCTACAAATCCAGCCTGGGCTATGTGGCAGAGCAGGACGCCACCATGAAGGAACACACAGCCATCGCCGAGGCAATCTTCGCGCGCGACGGAAACAAGGCAGCAACCATGGCCCGTGCGCACCTGGAACGCGTCCTTGCCGCCAGCGAACACCTCACGACAACCAAGAAAGAGAACTCATGAACACGGCAAGTGAAGAACAGCAGACAACCGACACGCTGGCCTGCCTGCCCGGCAGCTTTAGCCTGGCGGGAAAGCACATCCTGGTCACCGGTGCCGGTCGCGGCCTCGGTCAGGGAATGGCCTTGTCCGTGGCAGCCTGCGGCGGGCGGGTAACCGCCGTCTCCCGTTCCGCCGACGAACTCGCCCGCACCGCCGAACTTGCAGCGGAACGTGGCGGGGAATGCGCCATCCTGCCCGCCGACCTGTCAGACGTGGCGGGAATTGATGAGTTGGTCCGCGCTGCGGCGGAGAACGGGCCGATTGACGGGGTTATCCATGCAGCAGGCGTGCAGCTGCGCAAGGATGCCGTGGACATCACCCCGGAGGACTGGACCTTTGTCCAGACCATGAATCTGCAGGCCCCGTTCTTCCTGAGCGCCGCCATTGCCCGGTTGCAGAAACAAGAGAAACGGGGAGGTTCGCACGTATTTATCGGCTCCCTGAACAGCAGCATCGGGTTGCCGCGTATCGCACCTTACGTCGCAACCAAGACAGGGATTGTCGGTGTCGCCCGCTCGTTGTCGGCCGAATGGGCAGCTGATGGCATCCGGGCCAACGTCATCGGTCCGGGCTACTTCCGCACCAAACTCACCGAAGACTTGCTGGCCCAGCCGGAACAGCACGCACGGATCATGGGCAGGATTCCCATGCGTCGCCTCGGCGACCCTGCGGATCTGGGCGGCATGGCAGTGTTCCTGCTCTCCGACGCCTCCAGCTACATCACCGGACAGCTGCTGAATGTCGACGGCGGCTGGCTGGGAGCCTGACAGCTGCCTGGCATAACCCGCAGCACTCGAATACTACAAGGATGACAAGAGGAGAACCATGACGTTGGTCGCTAGTTCAATCATTGCGGGACATCCCGTCACCGGCAGCGCAGGGCAGGTCCGGGGAGTCAACCCGGCCACCGGCGAAAGCCTGGAACCCACATTCACATTTGTTGACGAAACCGCCGTGGTCCAAGCGGCGGAGGCCGCATGGCAGGCCTTCGACACTTATCGCAGTACTTCGCCCGAGCAACGCGCTGCGTTCCTTGAACTCATCGCCCACCATATCGAGCAGGACAAGGAGCGCATCGTTGACCGGGCCGGGCTGGAATCCGGCCTGCCACAAGGGCGCCTTGCTGGAGAACTTGGCCGGACCACGGGACAGCTGCGGCTCTTCGCGCGTGAACTGCGCATCGGCGCGCACCAGGAAGTCCGCATCAACAATGCACAGCCAGAGAGGTCTCCGGCACCAGCTCCTGACCTTCGCCAGCGGCAAATCCCCCTCGGGCCGGTCGCAGTATTCGGGGCAAGCAACTTCCCGCTGGCGTTCTCAACCGCCGGTGGCGACACCGCCTCGGCCCTGGCTGCGGGATGTCCAGTGATCGTCAAGGCGCACAACGCCCACCCCGGCACTGCAGGGCTGGTGGGGCAGGCCGTGACTCGGGCTGTTGCAGAAGCCGGTCTCCCGGTCGGAGTCTTCTCGCAGCTATTCGGTGCAGGCTCCGCCGTCGGGCAGCATCTGGTCGCACATCCCCGAATCAAGGCCGTGGGATTCACCGGATCCCGCGGTGCCGGAGTCGCCCTCATGAAGACGGCGGCAGCACGCCCGGAACCGATTCCCGTCTACGCGGAAATGTCCAGCATCAACCCCGTGGTCATATTCCCAAGTGCCCTCGGCAGTGCAACGCAGGACCTTGCTGCAGGTTTCGTCGCGTCCCTGACCATGGGGTCGGGCCAATTCTGCACCAATCCCGGGCTGGTCTTTGTCCCCGCAAACGATGACGGTTTTGTTGCTGCAGCGGGCAGAGCGCTCGCTGCAGCCGATGGGCAGACCATGCTGACGGCTGGCATCTGTGATTCATATCGGCAAGGTGTACATCGGCTTGTGAAAACCGAAGGTGTCACTGCCGTCTCCGAGGGCCAGGAAATAGTTGGCCGGAACGCCCCGGCTCCCACGCTGTTCTTATCCGACACCCAGGTCTTCCGGAGCACCCCGGATCTGCAGGAGGAAATCTTCGGCTCTGCGGCCCTGATAGTGCAGTACCAGGACGAAGAAGACTTGGCCTCCGCGTTGGAGAGTCTCCAAGGCCAGCTGACGGCAACCGTGCATGCAGGGGAACAGGATTGCTCGGGAGCCGGGACGATCCTGCCGGTTCTGGAGCGCAAGGTCGGGCGGATTCTCTTCAACGGATGGCCCACCGGCGTGGAAGTCAACGATTCGATGGTCCACGGCGGGCCATTCCCGGCCACCTCCGACTCACGAACGACCTCGGTCGGGTCGCTCGCCATCTACCGTTTTCAGCGACCGGTGAGTTACCAAAACATTCCGGCAGACCTGTTGCCGGAAGCACTGCAGGATGCCAACCCATGGGGCCTGCCCCGACGGGTTGACGGTGTGCTTCAAGACTAAATCCATAGCGAGCGCCAAGGGTTTATGCGAACCTTCGGCGCTCGCTAATTCCTATGCTGCATCTTGCGCTCTAAGAACCGCATGGGCGTAACTTCTCAGGTGGTGGGCGGTAGCCAAGGACTTCCCGTGAAAGTTCGATGAGGGCACTCAACGTATCCCTGGCCTGTGTCCGTGTGATGGCCATGAGAAACGATTCGCCATTTTCTAGGTCCTCCTAATCAATATCGATTAGGAGGACCTAGAAGTTGTGGGCGAATTTAAGGTAATCATCATCGTGGGACGGCCGCGTAGGGCCAGAGGAAACAGCCGAGGCCTGGACGTTCGTGTACCGTAACTGCGAACACTGGCTACGGAAGCTGGCCCTGCCACACTACTTGCGCAAGCTCGATGACGCCCGCAAATGGGCGCCCAACTGGTTCGACTACCCCGAGGCCGTCACTCTGGTCCAGGCACTGTGGTTGATGTGGGAACAGATGCGGTTGGACGGACCCCAGGCGATCCTCGTCTTTTACCGCGGTTACTTCTATCCGATGATGGACCGGCTCACCGGTCCCGAGGGCCCGTTCCATGCCTTTGGTGCGACCACGAACCCGCAACTGCCGGAGCCATGGGCAACGACGGCGGCACCGGCCGGCAACTTCCCCAGGCGAAGAACTAGCTTGGCCAACTGGTCTTATCGCACACCGCGAAGCGGAATGGGCAAGGTTCCGGGAGATGCCGTGCCCCGGATGCCTTTGCGGGGTGGGGAAGGAACTGTAGCATCTGCTCATGATGGCTTCAGCGAGGTCGCATAAAGTCCAGATCGCCGTCACGGCTGGTCGGGACCGCAAGAGAGCGTGCCGGCTACCGGGGTTCTTGTTCCGTCCCGTCGCTTTCAACCGAGATCGGCTGGACCCGACGGGGCCCCTTGATGATTCGACGTCGCTGTGGCTTTGACTCAGGACGAGGTTGGGCGCTGGCTGACATCCGTCGCGCCCGGGGTCGGGCTGACAGTGCTTTCCCGGGAAGCGGGTTTCTCGAGGGTTCGCCTCCGCCAGCAGCTCGTGGGTGATCGGGTTTCGGAGGAAACGATCATCAAGATCTCCCGTGTGCTCAACCTCCACCCGCTTGAGCAGCTACGGTACTTCACGGAGTACCAATACCTTGAACCGTCCCGGCCGGATCCCCGGGAAATCGGCGCCTTCATCCAGTGGGAGCATCTGCTGCGTGCGTGCGCCGCGCTTGAATTCGGTGAATCACTGATGGAACAGTCCCTGGGTCCGACTCATTTCGGGGAAACCAGTAGGCAGTGGATCGACAGCATTGATCCCGAGGGAAGTCTGCGCAAATACCTGCAAATCGCTGGGCCCATCAGCGATCCGGGGCTGTCAAAAATGCTCGGTGGTCCTCTGCGTTTGGATCTCGCGCTCTTGGCTGCGCAATACACGGGTCTCCCGAAGACATCGGCATGGGTTGTCGCCCAATTGCTCACGCCTGCGGAGGCCGGCTGGGATGTCAGTGAACGCGCTCAGTGGCTTCAGGGAATGGAAAGAACGGAACGCCTGGACGTTGTTGAGACGCGGATCCATGCCGCACTCATGCGGGAACGGAGGAAGCAGCCCTTATGAGTGGCTGTTATATGTGCCGCTCACGGATTCCGGAGACGGTTTTGAATCGCGATCGAAGCATGCTTCCACTTCACCCTTCGCTGGTCCCCGGGTTAGAGGGTTTTTGGGCCGGCACCGTCCCTGGCCGCGACGCCTTCGTAGTAGTTCTGGGACTGCAGCACGTCCTGGGCATAGGGCTTTTGAGAGAAGTGCTCCAGCTCGATGAGGCCGGCGGGCATGCCCGAGCTGGTCAGGATGGCCCGGCCGCGCGGCAGTGCCGCAAGGTCTGCCACGTCCATGATGCGTTCGCGCTGCAGGTTGGTGGACACAGACCTGCCGTGCTTCCCGCTGCTCGACGAGCGTTTGAGTACGTCGCGTTCGCCAATGAGTTGGGAGAGGAACGGGAGGAACTTGTCGTCTGACAGGCCCGAGCCGGCCACCCGGATGTTTGCGGCGCCCCAGAGCTTGGCCATGCCCTTTTCACCGTAGGCCTCGACGCCCTGGTTGTAGGACTGGAAGAACGTGGATACGATGATGCCGCGGGATCCGTAGTGGGAGTACACATCGGGCAGCTCGCGCCAGCGAACCACGTTGGCAGCCTCATCGAGCACCGCCATCAAGGGGGTCTTGAGCCGGCCGCCTGGCTGCCGCGCAGCCGTCTTTTCCGCTTCCGTCATCACGGCCATCGCCAGTGCCGCGGTGATGGCGCGAGCCGAGCCACCGCCCTCCTTGGATACCAGGAACAATGTATCGGTTGAGGTTGCGAACCGCTTGTGGTCGAGCTGCGGCCGTCCCGTCACGCCGGTGTCGCGAATCCACGGGATCACCCGGTCATAGGAGAGCACGTTGACCCACGGCCGCATCGTGCCATACACGCCGTCGCGCTGCTTTTCGGTCAGGTTCTGGATCTGTTCCAGTGCCGTGGCCAGGGTTACGTATCCGTTGTTGTAGAGAAGGTCGCGCGGGGTTTTGTCGTTGGGCACCTGTGCCCAGTAGAAAACATCGGTGATCGGCCGGCGCCCCACGGCAGCGGCAAAAAGCATATGCGAGAGCAGGCGTTTGCCGTCTGATTCGAAGTAGGCATCTTGCTTCGCCCCGGCATCGGTGGCAGAGGACACGAACACGTCGGCCAGCTTCTCGGCGGTTTCCATTTCCTTGACGAAGCTCAAGGGATTCCACCACCAGGATGGTTCTTCACCGATGATGCCCTGGACGTCGTGGACCCAGACCGTGCCCACGCGTGCGCGCGGGCCGCGGGTCATGTCCACGATGTCTCGCTTGTTCGAGGTGGCCAAGACAGGGCCTTGGGTTTCGAGGATCTGGGGCACGCACACGCACGAGGTCTTACCCGCGCGTGGTCCCATCAACCAGATTTGCACCCATTCCCACGAGGCATACAGCGGCTTACCTTTGTTCACCAGCTTGGCCAGGGGAACACCCGGCCCTGTTTGGAGAGCGCCCAGACGCTTGGCATCGATTTCGGCGGCCTCGCGGCCGAGCGGATCGAAGTCTCTTGCGTGGGACATGTCGCGGGCCAGATGGTCGATGCGCGAGCGGTTCGTGGTGTTGCGCCGGTAAACCACAACCAGCATCACCGCGATTGCCACCAGCAGCGACATGCCAAGGACGAAGACCAGCACCTGGATACCGCCCACGGGCAGGTACCCGCGGGCCTGGTCCACGAGGATGGAGACGGGGTTGCTGGTGGCCGGTTCCACCGCAGGATCCAGGATCGCCCCGAAACCCCACAACAATGCGCCCACCAGCGCCAGAGACAGGATGCCTCCGGCGAGCATCCACCCGATGTCGTTGGTGGCGGGTTGGTTCTTGCGCCCGGAGCGGGGATCTGCGCCGATCATGAGCGCACCATTTCCCAGGCGCGGTTCGTGTCGCTGACCTGCAGCTCCAGGTCGGTCAGGTGCGTCATGAACGGGGTGCCCGGTGTCTTGCCAACCTTGAGGATGAAGCGGCCGGCCCCGGGCCGCAGGGCCGCCCGGTTCGTCTTCGGATCGACCACGGCCTCGCCCGTCCAGTCGGTCATGAGCTGCTTTTCCTTGCCCGAGAGGGCGAAGACCTCCTCGAGGTTTCCCATCTCCGAGGGGGCCAGGCCGCCGAGGAACACCATGGCGGAGCGTTCCACGAATCCCCACGCGGTGGAGGTGAGGTGGTCCTTGGACAGTTTCAGGTCGTTCATGGTGTGGGTGATCATGACCTGCCCGATGCCTCGCCCACGGTTCAGACGGGTGATCGTGTCGATGAAGTGCACCATGTCATCGGAGGCGCGCAGGATCCGCCACAGCTCATCCATGACCAACAGGTAGGTTTTGCGCCGGCGCTTCCCCGCGCTGGCCAGGTGCTGTTCAGCCGATACCGTGGCCGAGCCCAGGTTCCAGCACAACGACTGGACGGCGGCAACCAACACGCTGTCATTCTCATTCACCCCGGAAATGTCGAACACCACCGGCACCCCCGGCGTGATGTGCGCATCCGAAGGCTGGGAGAACAGGTCGCCGTAGGCGCCGGAGGGGCCCAGATTGATCAGGGCATCGAGCAGGTCCTGGAGCCGATGGTCGTATTCGTGGTCATCGTCGTAGGCCAGCACGTTGGTGCGCAGGATTTCGGGGCGCGAGCGGATGTAGTCGATCAATTCGCCGAGCACCGGGGCATGCTGCAAATCCGGGTCGAGCGCGGTGATGGCCACGGCCAGGCAGGTGCTTTCGTGCGGGCGCAGCGGGCGGCCCAGCATCATCGAGGCGATGCCTTCCATCAGCGAGCGGCGGCGGCTGGTCATCTCCGACAGGGCGATCCCACGTGCCTTCGCATCCTCGATCAGGCTCAGGCTGGCCACCAGGGGGCCAAGGTCCAAGGGGTTGAGGTGTCCCTGTCCCGGGGAGAAGGTGATGACCTGCCCGCCCAGGGCCAGAATGTGCGGCACATAGTCGGGGCGCGAATCGGCAAGGACCATGGGCACCACGCCGCGTGCCGTGCAGGCGGCGATTATGCGGTGCACCAGCGAGGTCTTGCCCAAGCCGGGTTGGCCCAGGACGAAGGCGGAGGGGTTGGAAACGATCCCTGCGGTGAACCAGGCGATGGGATCCCCGGTGACCAGGGTGTTGCGCAGCAGGTGGCGGCCCAACGGGGCACCAATCAGGGGAAGCCCGGCGCCGGTGATGAAGGGCCAGAATCCGCATACCTGGACCGAAGACCCCTGCACCTCGAAGGGGGATTCGGCATAGCCGGCCGGCCCGCCGCCGGGACGGTTCCAGCCGGTGTCGCCGGGGGTGAGACGGTTCTGCGCACCTTCGTCCAGCAGGCGCCGGAGGAACCCTGGCTCCCGCGCTTTCCTGGGTGCTGCCCTGCGTGCCGCTTTTTCCAGGCGGGTCACGTCGCGCTTGGTGAGCGTGAGCGCAGGTTCCTGTTTCTCCTTCTCGGCCCGTTTCTTTTGTTCAACCAGTGTCATTAGAACCACGTCCTGATTTCGTCGGGGATCATCATGTGGTCCGGCAGCACCATGCCCAGCGGCAGGCCCGCCTGGAACGTCACGGCCTGGTTGCCGATCGCTTCCCGGACCCTCAGCTTGGCGTGGCTGACCATGCCTGGAACCGTGCGGTCGAACCGGCGCAGTTCCTCGGGATCGCGCACGCTGATGGTCACGATCATGCCGAACCGGGTCAGCCCGGAGCCCAGCGCCTCCTCCTGCGCGGTTTTCTGTGCCGCGGCCAACCGCTGCCGGGCACGAACCGAGACGCGCTGCTGGGAGCCGGAGAACATCGCGTCTTTTTGCTCGTTCTCCACCACGGTGGTGGTTTGATCCGCCGGGATCGGGCGATACAGCAGGGTCACGCGCTTGCGCAGTGCTCCCTCGCTGGGGGCTGTCACACGGGCCAGGGCATTGGAGGTGAAAGCACCCCGTGGGCCCTCATACATCGTCCAGCTCTTGGACACGGCCCGGTCGTGCCGGTAGAAATCGAAGGCATCCAGCGCGAAGGACGGCCCGGCATCCTCCCACCGAAGCCCCGTGCCCTCTTCCGCCTGCTTCTCTTCCACGGCGGTGGCCGTGGTGGGGTCGTAGGCGATGCGGGTGAAGTCGATGATTTCCTGGGCGGTGCAGGGACGCACCGACCCGGCCCCGGTGTTTGCCAGCCCGGAGACGATGCCGGGAAGCTTGTTCCCAATCTCCTCGGCCATTTCCTCCATGCCCCTGTCCCCGGCCTTGCCGTCGATGCGGCGGCCATCGAAGGTGACGGAGATGCGGGCCACGAGCTGGGGTGCATCGGAATTGTCCGTTTCGGCGATGCGGGCCATGACCTGCTTGGCGAAATCGGGGGCATCTTCGGTGAAGCTGTCGGCCAACAATTTTTTGAGGTGAAGCCCCGAATCTTGGGAAGACTCGATGGTGACCGAGGCGCCGCGGATTCCCTCGTCCAGGCCGCGCTGGGTCAGCCATGCGGCCCAGTGGGCCACCTGGGAATCAACGTCCGCCTGATCGACGAGGCTGTCGCCGTTGGGGTAGCACTCCAGCACCACGGAGTAGTTGTGGTGGCCGCGTGAGGACAGGCGGATGAGGCCGAAGGGCTGGCCGTAGGAGTCCGCGAACTCGCTCAGCTGCGACTTGGCCATCAGCCCCGGAAGCCGGGTCTGCCCGTCGGGGGTGAACCCGGCCGGCCCGGCCAGGTACAGGTGCTTGTTGGCCTTGACCCGTTGACGGTGGGCGAAGCGCAACATGAGTCTCCCGTAGATTGACCGGCCGTTTTTTCTGGTGACCAGCAGGAGCGCGGCACCGAGGATGGTGGCGCCCGCCACGATCAGCGAGGCCATGATCCATCCGCGCACGGCGAGCATGATCACGATGAGAATGATGGGCACCAGTGCGAGGCTGTGGCCCATCGACAGGCCCAGCAGGCCGGTGCGCCGGGGAACCGTGAGGTTTCCGAAGGTGTTGGGTTCGATGCGGATCTCTTGCTGTGCCATTACTGCCCGCCTTCTTCATTGATCGCTTCGTCCAGCGTGCTTCCCCGGGGAACGGGGCTGGAGCCGTTCATCTGCTGCACGGCAGCACCCAGATTGGTGGTACCGGTCTTAGCCCCGGAGCCAGATCCAGAGCCATCGCCGGGGGTGTGGCCCGAGGCCGCATTGCCCGGCGTGGAAGCACCGGATGATGCCTGGGAACCCGAATCGCGTGGCGAGGACGAGCCAGCGTTGCCGCCGGCCGAACCACCGGAACCACCGGCTCCGGCACCAGCCGCTTCGCCAGTGCCACTCCCGGGGCCGCCAGCTGAGCTCTCGGAACCCGCCGCGCCGGAGGTTCCCTTGGCGTCGGTTCCGCTGATCGATTCACCCACCGACGAACCACCGGACCCACCGGAAGATTGCGGGCCAGCGCCCCCGCCCCCGCCTCCGCCACCACTTCCACCAGCAGCCCCACTGGCAGTACCGCCTGCTGCAGTGGCGGCTCCAGCCCCACCGCCGGCAACAGCACTTGCTCCTCCAGCGGCCGCGCCAGCCCCACCTGCAACGGCCGGCGCAGCGGCGCCGCCACTGGCAATCACCGCCGCGCCGGCCGCGAGCGTGACGCCGGCGCCCAGCGCGGCACCGCCGGAGAATGCCCCGGCACCGACCCCGGCGGCAGGAACCACGAACTTGACGAGTGCCGGAAGCGCCAACGCCGCCAGCACCAGAATGAGGATTGCCATCAGCGAAGCATGGATCGCGTCGGTGATACTTGTTTCTTTGCCTTCGGTGCTGCTTGCCCCGTTGACGAGCATGCGGAACCCCAACGAATAGACGCCCGCGGCAACGGGCTTGAAGAGCAGCAAAGCGATCAGCCAGCCATTGGCCTTGCGCCATGCCTGCCGCCCGGACTCGGAACCGCTGGAGGCTGCCAGGACCACGATGAAGGCCGAGAGAATCAGGAACATCACGTCCCGGAAGTACATGAACAGCAGGTTGATCAGTGCCCCGATGAAGAGCACGATGAACATCAGAAATGCCGTGCCGGGGCTGGCCAACAGGGCCGAGGACGTTGTCAGCAGCTGGGCGAAATCGATCTCGCCTCCGGTGGACCGTTGGACGATCCACCGCGCGAACTGGTCAGAGGCAGTGAGCAGCAGGCCGATGCCTGTCGCATAGACGGCCGTGGCCAGAATGAGGTTGACGATGGGGGTCGCGATCCCGATCAGGCTGTTCTTGACGTCTTGAGAGGTGACCAACCTGATCAGGCCCACGAAGAACCCCAGGATGGCGAAGCCCGCCACGTACCAGGACATGTCGGCGCGGAGGCTGGCCACCGCGGCGTTGGCAACATCGGGGCTGGGTGTATCGAGCCAGAAGGTTGAGACCTGGGCGACGAAAGCGACAGCACCTTCGTAGATCGACTTCACGAAGTTGGTTATTGTATCGTCGGCAAATTCTTGGATTCCCTCTTTACCCTTGCAAACTACATCCCACCACTGGCATCCGCCTGTAGTCGCCATGATGGTTCCCTACTTCCAACGGGTGAAGGCACTTGTATCAGTGACAACGTCAGTCGTTGGTTCGCCCGAGCTTAGATCCAGTCGCCAGTCAGAGGATTTTTTGTCCCAGAGAACATTGATGCGTAGTGCAAAGCTCTGTTCCCCATATGGAGCAAGATACTCAACAGAGGCTTTTTCCTTGCTGCTGTTCATCACCCGGTATCCAGTGATCGCGGGATACTCACCTGACCCCGAAGCGTTCTTTTGAGCGTTGAAAATTGCTTCTCGCTGAGGAGATTCGGCTGCTGCCTCCAGAACGCCTGCTGATGAAAATTCAAAACTCAACGTAGCCCCTGCAAAGACTGCACCGGTTGGGGTGTGGCTGAAGCAGCGCCAGAAATCGCCGTCCTGTTTCGCGGCGCCGTGTTCCTTGGAGACCGGGAGCAGCATGCCGGCGGGGTGTCGCTTCCATTCGGTGGCCGGTGGATCGTTGGGGAAGGATGCGTCCGTGCTCAGTGCGGGGCAGTCTCCCGTACTGGGGGCTGACGAGCCTGCTGAAGTTGAAGGCGCCGCTTGGGCCGGATCCGTGGCCTGCACCATGGGGGTGTTCTCCAGGGTGGGTGTCGGCTTGGGGATCAGCACGATCCCGAGCACCACGACGGCCAGGATGAGGGCCAGGATGCCGCCCCAGCGTTTCCAGCTTTTGCCTAAGGGGTCTTGTTCCTCGGCCATGGGGACACTTCCTTCCTAATGTTTGGCGGCTGTCTCTAGACGAAGACGTTGATGATGGATCCTGCCGCAACCGCCAGGACGCAGACAACCAAACAGATCACCAGGCCCTTAAAGCCCTGGATCTCACGTCCGGTGAAAGCGGCAAAAGCAAGAAAACCAGCCGAGGCGAGGAAACCTGCGACGCCCAGCATGATCACGGCCCACGCGATCCAGTTGAGGATGGTGGTGAACCCCTCGGTGCCCGGCGGCTGTTCGGGGGTTGGGTTGGGGATGACCGAGGCGATGTGAGCGGTGGTAGTGAGCAGTTCGAAGAACATCTGCTTTCCTCTCTATGTGGTGGGTGACGGTGTGTTGAGCACGCGGATGATCTTCTTGATCCGCCCGGGAATCCGTGCGGGATCGGGTGGGGCGTCAAGCCACGCGTCGATCCATGGAATGTGGGTGCCGCGTGGCACCATGCGCAGCAGGCGCTTGGTGGCTCGTTTGCGGCCGTCGGAGAGCTTGGGGCTGGCATCGATGATGACCAGGGCGGAGAGCAGCGAACCGGTGAGTTTGCCGCTCGCCCAGGAGCGGATGAAGCGGTCCGTGGCCTCGATACCTGAGTGGTCGTTGCGTGCCACGGCGATCACGGGGGTCGGCCACGCGTTGCCGGTCCAGGTATTCATGGAGATGGGCCAGGCCCGGCCAATATCCGAGGCTGAACCACCAAGCAGTGTGGCAAGGGTGCTTGCCCCCGCCCCGCCATGCAGACCCATGACAGCGACGCCCTCGAGAGGGCCGACGTTCCGGGTTTCCCACGCCTCGAGGGGCGCCTCAAGGTGGAGCGACAGGCCCGGCTGGGTGGGTCCACCAACAAATAATGTGGATCCCATCAGGTCATCCCGAATGTCGGGGCTAGTTTCAGGGGATAATGTCTGTTTGGCTTGGACAAAAGGGTTAGACACGCCAGACACAGCTAGGTTCTCCTAAGCGTTATTGGCAGCTGTAATCGTTATTCAATCCTCAGCATAAACACACGAGCAAAACAAGATCAACGGTTAAAACAGCTAAAACAGGCAAAACGTTAAAGACTGTACAAAAGTACACAATCGTCCGAAACGCCTTAAAAGCCGTTGACGTGGCTAGCTCCTATCACTCACATTGGAGAAGTGCAGATGAATGATCCCGAAGCAGTGGACGGCCTCCTCGAGGCGCTACCAGAGCTTGCCACGACCGAAGAAATTGCCGAGCTGATGCGCGTCAAGACGGGGACGATCCTGAAGTGGAGCAAGGACTTCGGACTGAAGTCGATCTCCGTGGGCCCCCGCGTGCGTCGCTTCCGGAAAACCGACCTGCGGACATTCCTGCTCACCAGCGACGAGATAAGCGATACCGGCACTCCGCCGGCCAGCGGTGAGGTAAATGACGACTGATCCCGAGAAGGTCCCGGCCTTCCCCGTATACACGCTGCAAATCAGCGCGGACCACGAAGCCGTGACCCTCGACGGAGCCGCGGTACCCCTGGCCGACGACGATGATTTCGTCGCAGCAGGCATCGCGGCGATTGTCGCCAAGCTCCACCGGCACCACCTGGGTGTCGTGCGTGTCCGTGCCATTGACGCATCAACGGACAATTCCTGGGACATGATCGTTTCCGCCACGGGTGAGGTCGTGGACCTCTCCGAACAGCATGAAGCGGAGCAAGCCCGCAAGGAACGCAAAACAAGGCGCACCAAGCGCCTGATGTTCGCCGGGTTGGGCACTCTTGCAGTGCTCACTCTGGGGGGTGTCACCGCCGCGGTGGTGGTCGCCAACCAACCAGCAGCACAAGCACCGGCCTACGTTTCCCAAGGAGTCGGCGCAACCCTTCCCGCGGCACCGCCGCCACAGCACTCGCCCACGGCGGCCTGGAGCCACCCGGTGGCCGCAGGCAGCACCGTGAACATGATCGGTCCAGAGAGACTGTTGACCGCGGACCCCGATGGATCGGTCACCGCACGGAACCCCGAGACCGGGCAACCACTGTGGCGGGGCGCCGGTTCCCCCGAAAACCTGCACGGCATCCACGCAACATCCTGGGCAGGACAAAGCGTGTATGCCGCCGTCGTTGGCCAAGAGCTACGCCTCTGGCCAACCGCAATGCCCCATGACACCTACAGCGTCTCCCCCACCGCGATCGCCATGGAACCAGGGCAGAGCGCGCGAACCGACGTGGCGCTGCCATACATCGACCTTGGCGACTGGTACATTCGCCTACCCGATGCGGCCGGGAAACTCCACAACGTGATGATTCCCCCCGGATCCACCGTCCTGAACACCACCGCCGACGGCAGCATCACCACCCTGAGCGCAAACACGATTTACACGCTCGATAACCACGGGACAATCACCGCCGAGAAAAGCTTTGCAGCACCTGCGGGAACCACCAGGTATCCAAGCCGCGTATGGACTCTCGATGAGACGCACCTGCTGCTTGCCTGGGATGAGGGAACGGACCTGGTGGGCGTGCTCGACACCACCACCGGCCAGCTGCTTGTCTCTGCCAATCCACGCGCAATCCCGAGCGTTTCAGATGACCTTTTCGTAGACAGGAACGCCCGCACGGCGGCCATCGGCTCCATCGGTGTGAGCTACGGAAGCGTTGCGGCACTGACCGATTTGAAGTCGGCATCGATCACCAGCATTCACGGAACGACCGTCTACGCAAACACCAACAACGGCCCCGTCACGCTGGACCTGACCTATCCCGACGCCGAAATGCAGAAGTGGGACAACTACCGCACAGAAGATCCGGCCCCCGAACTCGTCACCAACGATGCCATCTACCTAGTGGCAACGCAGCTAGAAAACACCGTCGTTTACCGCTCCAACCGCACACAGTAAAGGGGGGAAGCACCATGGAAGAAAGCGGAAGCTCGGCAAAACTCATCATTGGTGGGCTGCTGGCCTTGCTGCTGCTCGTGCTCACTCCAGTGATCATCTTTCTGGGCGCACATGACGAACCCCCGGTAGACCCGAACGGCCCATGCGTGATCCAGGGCGAACCGGTCGACGACTCCGACAAACCACAAGCGAGCATCCCGGAACAATACCGAGACGCCGTGGAAGCGGCCTCCAAAACTGCAGGGCTACCCGTGGGAATCATCGCAGCGCAGATCCAGCAAGAATCCAATTGGAACCCCAAGGCACAATCACCTGTAGGGGCTGCGGGAATCGCACAGTTCATGCCCGGCACCTGGGCCACCTGGGGCAACGGAAAAGATGTTCTGGATCCCTTTGCGGGCATCGATGCCCAGGGCCGCTACATGAAGCACCTGTCCGATTTCGTGGCCGACCTGGCCACCAACGAGAACGAAAAGCTCAAGCTCACCCTTGCTGCCTACAACACCGGCCCCGGCAACGTCCAGAAATACGGCGGCATCCCACCGTTCGCTGAAACCGAGGAATACGTAGAAAAGATCATGAAGAACGCTCAACTTGAGTTTTCTTCCACCTGTGAAGCCCCGGGCGGTTTCGACTTCGGGGACCTGCAAGCCGGTGAATGGGCGCATCCGCTTCCCGCCTCGCGCCTGACCTCCGGTTTCGGTTCACGGCCTTGCCCCTTGTCCAGCTGCGCGGGACAACCGTATTTGATGTACCACGAGGGCATCGACCTCGCCGGTTCGGAGCCGTTCTTCTACGCCCCCACCGACATGAAAATCACCTACGTCAGTGTCGGCTCCCCGGACAAGCTTTACGGATTCTATGGCAACTACATCTTCGCCCAGATGACCGAAGCACCTCACCTGGTCTTTGAGTTCCACGAGGCCATGGATCATTCGCTACTCGTCAAAACAGGCGACGTTGTGAAGAAGGGGACCCCCTTGGGAAAGCCCGGTGCCACCGGCAATTCCAGCGGCATTCATGTGCACTTCCAAATCAACGACCCCAAGACCTCCGTGTTTGATCGCCCAGCTGTCAACAACGGCAAAACCATCGACCCGCTACCGATCCTTCGACAGCAAAAGGTGAATATCTGATGAAACGAAAACAACTCATGATCACCTCGGCACTCGTTGGGATCACGCTGAGCCTGGCCGCATGCAACTCGCCTGACAACGAGCCTGGACCGGCGCCGGCCAGCACGCCAGCACCAACAGCGACGGCATCGCCTAGCCCGAGTTCTGGGGTGCACGGGGAAGGCCACGCCAGTGAAGATCCGGCAAAGGTTGCCCTTGCCCTTGAGGCGGCCAAGATCATGACGACGTGGAACCCGGCCAAGGACTTCAACCGCACCGATGCGCAAATGCGTGCCCGCAAACTCATGACCGCAGAACGCGCGAAAGAAGTCATCGCACCCGAGCGACCGGCAACCGGCGAGGAATGGTTGAACGCAGCCGCCAAGAAAGCGACCAGCCACCCCAACGTCAAAATCGAAACAGCGCACCACGAGCAAAACAGCATCGCCGTCACTGCGACCTGGCAATGGGCCACCGCGGATGGAGAGACCTGGGCAGGGGAAGGAAAAACAACGTTCTTCTTCACCTTCACCGACAAAGCCCCCTACCAAATCAGGGACTACACCGCCTCAGGCCAGTAACCCCCCCCGAGAAGCCCCATCCATCGAGATTTCACTCCTTCGCAGAAAGTGAGAACACCATGAGCACCACCGGAAACATCATTGAAGCCATCGTCAACGCGGACGGAACGGCCACGGTCACCATTGAGGATCGAACCCACGAGTTCGAGGCTGCCAATGAAGAGGAGGCACGAGCCAAGACCCTGGCCCTCGTGATCGGCCACGCGGCCAGCCAGGGCGCGCCCGTGCGGGCCCTCATGACCGATGAGCAAGGCACCTGGCCGGTCAAAGTCCACCCGGACGGCAGCGTGGACGCTGACACAGGAAATGTTTCTCGAGTGGTCCATGAGGAACCCATCGCTGCACCGATCCGCAAGCGACAGAGCACCCCCGCGGACCCCTCCCCCGCCACGGACATGGAACAGCCGGTTACCAGCCGCAAGCCGGTGCCCAATGCCGATACAGCCCCCCAGATTTCCGCGCCCGAAGCAACCGCACCACAGGCGCCCGCCACCGGAGAGAAAGCGGCAAACCCCTTCACCCAGAAAGCGCCCACCCCGAGCACCAACAGCACCGGGCAAGAGCAGCAACCGGCCGGCCCCGGCACGCGCCGCGAGGCCCGCCAAAGCTTCCTGACCAAGGAACAGGTCGAAGAACCAGCCTCCAAGGGATGGCGCGGAAGCCTCACCCGCATGGGAATGCGCATGGCTCCCAGCGAGGATGAGCGGGCCGAACGGGGCGATGTGCAGGCCGTCAGCCAGCATTGGCCAGGCCCACGCACCATCGCCATCGTGAACGGCAAAGGAGGCGCAGGAAAAACCCCAACCACAGTGCTTCTGAGCGCCATATTCGCCCGCTACGGAGGCGCAGGAGTGCTCTCCTGGGACAACAACCAAACACGGGGAACCCTAGGTTGGCGCACCGAGCAAGGCCCGCACGAGGCAACCTTGCTCGACTTACTCCCCCAGTCAGAAAAGCTATTGGGTACCGGGGCGCAGTCCGCAGATCTGGCGCACTTCGTGCACCACCAAACCCGGGACAAATTCGATGTGCTGCGCTCCAAGCCGATGGCGCTGGCACACGAGCAACGCGTGGAGCCGGCCGACGTGGACGCCATCCACGCCGTAGCCGCAAAATACTACCGGCTGATTTTCATTGACAGCGGCAACGACGAATCAGACCCAATGTGGTTGCGCATGATCGACCTTGCCGATCAAATCGTCGTGGCCACCACAACCCGCAACGACCACGCGGAAGCCGGTGCGCTGCTCCTGGAAGCGCTGGCAGAGCGCAACGAACACTCAGCGAGGCTCGCCCGTGAAGCAGTGGCAGTCATTTCGCAAGCTGACCCCAAGGCCACTCGCGCCGATTTGGAACATGTAGCCAAGGGCTATGAAGCTCTGGTGCGGCAGGCTGTTCAAATCCCCCATGATCCCGCGCTTGTTGACGGGCAGATTTCCTACGAAGCGCTACGCCCTGCAACGCAACGCGCGTGGCTTGCTTCTGCGGCGGCAGTCGCGAACGGCATAAGCAACCGACGTGTCTGATGACTTGGGGAAATATATCGCGACACACCGAAGGGAGCCCTTGGTGCAGCTATTTCTGAAATGTAAATTGCTTCTATGGGTAATCTAACGCGCAGCAGAGTCGGGCGTCCTTCCAAAGGCGACCGGCATGTATTCACGACCCGTATTCCCACCTCGCAGGCTGAGAAAATTTTTGCCGTTGCCAAGGCCCAGGGAATTTCTGCCAGTGACTTCATCGCGGACATAGTCCTCGAACAGTTGGGCTCCATCGACATTGACGCTATCGACAATCAAACGGAGTTGCCGATTAAGCACGCCTCTTAAATGAAGAAGGCCCGCACAAGGCGGGCCTTCGATCAAGTTTCCAAGCTAGTCACTGAACATTCTTGGCCGGATTGAAGTGACTAGCTCCAATAGCTACACCCTTTTACAAGGACGCTGCTTATGCATGACAGTCTACACACAATTGTTTTTGAACCAACACCTGTACCCTCCACTCCCACGCGTGTCTTGTCTCACGATGCCCGCATCCAGGGGATGGAGGACCTTGAAAAGGCTCGCGCTGCAGCCGAGTGGAAGGCATTGGCCTCCGCAATAGCCGGACAGCCGATGATGCGACTTTCCAAGGATGGCGGTCGCAACTACTTCACGAAGAACACCCGCCCCATCAGTCCTGCGCTCCCTTCTTTCCCCGCGGCCGTGATGGTTACCGGAAAGGATGGGTGCGTTTCAGCATTCTGCTTGGACTTTGACTCCGGCCGCGGTGATGTGGCCGCGGATGTCAGTGAGCTGAAGAGCCTGCTTACCAAGTGCGGGCTGCGATGGATTGAAGACACATCTCCATCCGGAGGCATCCACGTGTATATCCCGTGGCGGAACCGTGTTGATTTCACGACTGCTCGTGAATGCGTTGAAGCGTTGGCCAAGAGATTCCAAAGCCTGGATCCATCTCCGCACCAGTCTGTTTATAGCGGGTGTATTCGTGTGCCAGGTTCTCCGTGGAAGCGTGGCGGCTACCAAACGTTGACTCAGCCGCTGTCTGTTGCTGTTGATGTGGCGATGCTCCCCAACCCGAGTCCCGGCCTTGTCGCCCTACGAACGGAGCTGTCGCCAGAACTGGCCGTTCTCCGTGAAGCAATCCCAGAACCCACTACCCCGCCCGGTGCCAAGAACGCCATCTCGGACCGCACTATGTTGCGTAGCGAGGCTGAGCAGATGGGACGTCACGGCACGTTCGACACCTCTCGATACAACTCGCCGTCGGAAGCCCGCCAAGCGGTCTTGGCATCGGCCGCCGGTTCCGGGTGGTCCCTGACCGATGTGCAGAAGCGCATGCACGAGGGTACCTGGGCCGGCCTCGCAGGGTTCTATGCCAGGTACACACCATCACAACGCGCCAAGGCCCTCAAGCGCGACTGGCTGAAAGCCGAAGCCTTCTGCGCCAAAAAAGCCAACGTTTCCCCGGCAGGGAAGAACGGCCGCAAATACGACACAAGCCGGATTAATACACAGGGGGGGCTAGGCGTTAAAGATCTAACCACCCACCAGTACCTCCGCTCATGGGAACGAGCACTCAACGCCTACGAGCGAACCCACCTGAGAAGCCGCGAAGGGATCTCTCTTCGGTTCCTTCTTCGAGCTCTACTTGAAGCAGCTCATAAGAAGGACTCCCCCGTTCTTGAATTCGGTGTTCGTTCATACGCCCTGGCTACCGGCACTCATCAAGCAACAGTGGCCAGGCAGCTGCGCTTGCTTGCTAGTGGCTCTACACCTTTGATTCGTCAGGCCGGCGAAGGCCGCGGGCGCCATGCGGATGCCTACGAGCTTGTAATCCCTGACGAGTACGCAGTCATTGCCGAGACGATGACCTGGAAAAAGGGGAAGACGCACGCTCTTCGACCCGTCTTTAGGGAACTAGGACAGGTAGCTGCTCTCGTCTACGAAGCCGTAGAAAAGAGCGAAGGCGATCTGAACACCCCCCGAATCGCTCGTGAAACTGGACTCTCCCCCACCAGTACCAAAGACGCACTCGAAATGCTCTATGCCTGGCAACTCATTAGTCGTACAGATAGTGGATGGGCCGTTGCATCACCCAGCAAGCTCCGAACACTGGCCGAGTATTTTGGAGTGCTTGAAGCCATTGCCGCTCAATACGCCGCGCATAGGCAGCAACGTGCCCAATGGCATGCCTGGCTCGACAACAGGACGAATGCTTTTGGTTCTCTAGCGCTCATAACTGATGACTATGAGTATGCAGATGAAGACATACCGTTCTGGCCGGACTACGAGGACCACCAAACCACGCTCGGTTCCCTAACGATGCGCAGAACTGCGTAAACAAGGCGTGTTTGTGAATGGACCACCAATCCCAATTTTGAGTCATGAAGACTTCGAAACCACACTAGAGTGGTACCAATTCAGTACCAAAATATAACTAGTGTGGTACCAGTTCAGACCGGTGTGGTGTTAGTGTAGTGCCATGATCCTACTTGTTGGCCACCATAAGGGTGGCGTCGGAAAATCAACGCTTGCCGTGAATATCGCCGTCGAAATGCAGCGTCTAGGAAAAGACGTAATCCTCGTGGAGGCCGACCCCACTGTTCACACCGTCACAAACTGGGCGCGCGACCGTGAAGAGAACGGGCACCGGTACATTCAGGCGGTGCAGATGAAGGGGAACCTTCGAACATCACTGGAAGAGCTGGGCGGCAAATACGACGTCGTAATTGTCGATGCACCAGGTAAAGACAGTAAGGAGATGCGCACGGCGATGACAATTGCCGACGTCTTCCTCATGCCCTTCCAGCCTTCGCAGGCGGACTTGGATTCAACGGCGGGTGTTGTAGAAACCCTGAGCGAGGCGCTGGACTTCAACCCGGCACTCAAAACGCTTGCAGCCATGAACCGCGCAGCGACCAATGTATTTTCGACTGACATCAGGGAATCGCAGGAATATCTGGCCGACTACCCGGAAATCACTCTTGCAAGCACCGTGATCCATGAGCGCAAGGTCTTCAAAAACTGCCTTGATGAAGGGCAAGGAGTAGTGGAGATGAAAGATTCCAAAGCCAAAGCCGAAGTTCAGCTACTTACCCAGGAGATCCTCACATGGTGAAGCCTCGCACTCGGCAGACGCCCGCGACTGACCGCCAAATTGAAGAATTCGCAAACCGAGCAGAACAGCAGTCGGTTCCCGTTCCAGTTGCAACACAGCCAGATTTGCCGGCCTGGAAGATTCGAAACAAGGAAAAGAAGACCACCGGACTGAATTTCCGGACCAGCACCAGCCAGATGAACCTCCTTCGGGCGGCTGCGGAGCTAGAGGAAATAAGCCAGCAGAAACTGCTGGAGCGTATTGTTTGGCCCATTCTGGAGGAACGATACGGTTCAGGCACTGCAGAGAACGCTTAGTACCATCACTACACCGGTACGATTTCAGTATGGTACCGGTGTAGTGCTGGTGTAGTACCAGTGTAGTACCAGAATGGTACCGCACTGGAGTGGAGTGAGTTTGGCGTGGTGCCAGTACCATACCAGTGTGGTACCAGTTTGACTGAACATCTTGGGGGTGCGAAATGAAATTCCTGCCCAGCTGATGTTTTCCTCCGCGGAGGACAAGAAGGATCAGTCCGAGCGCAGCGAGGGCCGTTAAGGATGAATGGCCACCTCGGAAGGGAACCGAGGTGGCCATTGGTGTATTCGCGAGTTGAGAATACTGTTGCGGGGTTGGGAGTCCCGGTACCGGGCTTGATCGCGACCGGGGTGGTGCCCGGTCAAACCCGGAACGGGGTGATGACCGATCAAACCCAGAGCAAGGAGATTTGCCCCAGCCGTTCAAATTTCCGGGGCAAACCGTCCTACTGGTTGATGTTATCAACAATGACGCGTTCTACCGTGCTGACTTGGTATCTCCAGGTTTCAAGGGTCGTCGGGCAGGTGGCCATGTCGGCTTGCGGGTGGCGCCAGTCCTGGCGGTCGCAGGTGGCCTTGTAGGCGCTGATCATCAGCGCAATGGTTGCCTTCCCCGGGTTGGCGCCCAGGCGGGGAGAGGTAGTTACCCAGTTCGTCGCGGTCGAAACACTTCGATACCGTGGACGACTACCGAATACTTGCCGCAAGGCAGACAGGGTTCCTTTTCTGTAGGGACACACCGCGGCCCCCGGCCTTGTCTCCGGGGGCCGCACCTTTTGGTCCTAGGTGCGGCGCACTGGCACCAGCCGTCCCCCCCTCGGCCGGGGCATTCACGAGCCGGGCATGCGCATCATCGTCTTGCCCGGCTTGAATGCCCGTTTCCCTCATGCCCTTTCCCGGGCCGTCCGCTGCGTCGATGGTTCCTATGAGTTCCACCATCCAAGGGCAGAGCAAATCGTGGGCAGCGGACGTATCCTTATGTAGAACTAAATTTCTAAAAATTGGGGTGCAATGATGACTATTCAGAACATACGTTCCATAGATGGTGGCGGCGACCAGATAATGCTGCCGGTCGCTGAGACGTCCGTGGCTGCCGGGTACCCTAGCCCGGCCCAGGACTACTTCCTTGGGTCCATCAACCTCAGCGAACACCTCATCCACGACACCACCAGCACCTTCATCGTTCGGGTGTCCGGGCATTCCATGCAGGGCGCCGGGATCGCGGACGGCGATGAACTCATCGTGAACCGCGCCCGCAAACCCGTTGACGGTTCCGTGGTGGTGGCCATCCTAGACGGAGAAATGACCGTCAAGCGCCTACGCCTCACTCCGCAAGGTGTTGTTCTGCAGGCCGAAAGCCCGGACTATCCAGATCTGGCCGTGGGGGAGTTGGCTTCCCTGACGGTGTGGGGAGTTGCCGAAACATGTCTGCATCGCCTTTAAATGGTGCTATTGCATCTGATGCAGGATCTTGCGGGAACCCGGAAGAATACATTGCCCATGTGGACGTCAACAGCTTCTATGTGAGCTGCGAACGGGCGTTTGACCCAACGCTCATCGGCCGGCCGGTCATCGTGTTGAGCAACAACGACGGCTGCGCCGTCGCACGCTCCGACGAGGCGAAGGCCTTGGGCGTGGAAATGGGTGCGCCCTGGTTCAAGCTGGAAACAGACGCTACGTTCCGCGGGGCGGGACTGGTCGCAAAATCCAGCAACTACGAACTCTATGGCGACCTGAGTTCCCGCGTGATGCAGCTGCTGGGTCGGCACTCGGCATGGGTCGAGGTCTACAGTATCGATGAGGCATTTCTCGGTGTCCGGGGCACGCTGCCCGAGTTGCAGCAGCTGGCCCGGCGCATGAAGCAAGACGTGATGGATCACCTGGGGCTACCGGTCTGCGTGGGCATTGCCAAGACCAAGACGTTGGCCAAGCTGGCCAACAAGGCGGCCAAGAAGAATGCCCACCTCGAGGGTGTCTGCGTGTGGGAAGCCGTCACCCTGGCCGACCGTGAGCAACTGCTCGGCCGGCTGCCCGTCGTTGAAATCTGGGGCATCGGCCCGCGCCTCACTAAACGTCTCAACGGTTTGGGGATCTGGACCATGAAAGACCTCCGGGACTCCGACGCGGTCATGCTGCGCAAGCGCTTTTCGATCGTCATGATGCGCACCATCCTGGAATTGCGCGGCATCCCGTGCATCCCCATGGAGGAGGAACACGAAATCAAAGACCAGCTGATTTTCAGCAGATCCTTCTCCACCCCCATCACCGACACCCACGGCATGGAACAGGTCTTGGGGATCTATGCACAACAGGCCTCCGCGCGCCTGCACAAGCATCAGCGCCAGGCCAAGGTGTTGAGTGCCTGGGCGATGACGAGCTACTACAACACCAAGGACAACCACCAGCCGGCCGTCACCGTTGCCCTGCCTGGCCCCACAGCGGATCCCCTGTTGTTGACCCGCGCCGCCAAGGAACTGCTTCCCCAGATCATCAACGGCATCAAGTACGCCCGCGCCGGAATCGTGGTGACCGATATTCGCCCGACCGGAACCCAGGAAACGTTCGAGCCCTTCGTGAACCCGCACGAGGCCAAGGAAATCGGTCCCCTGATCCAGAAGATCAAACAGCGCCACGGCGCCAGTGCCGTGGGCCTGGGGCTGGCAGGGATGAAGGCCGGCCCTGAGTGGACGATGCGCCGGGAGATGATGTCACCGCGCTACACCACGCACTGGGACGAGTTGCTGGTCGTGAAGGCCGGCTAGCGACCCGTGCCTCGGGTGGTGCATTTGGGTGCCGACGATGGTTTCGCGGCTCCCCATGACGCGGCGATGCCGTGTCTTCTGCTCGCACCGATCGCGTCTTCTGCCAACGCAAGACCGCGCCCAAGTGCTACCTGCACTTCGTGGCCAAGACCCCGAGGGCCAGCAGCCACGAACCAAGCCGCCCCATCCAAGAAATGGCCGCGACATTCGCGGGTATCAAGACCGGGGGATTCCACCCGGTCACTGAGCACACCGCCAAGGTCGCGGCCCGCCGTGAGTTCTCCGTCCTCCCTCTGTGCTTCGCGGCCCAAGAAAAGCACCTAGACCGCACCGCGTGGAGGAACCCTACCGCCGTGGTCCCGGCTTCCCCAGGCAGGGACCCTCGTTGGCGTTTCCCTATGGTTCCCCATGTGCCGGCTTGCGGGTCCGGGCTTGACGGGACTCGCTCGGAACTCGGGCAAGCATTCCATAAGTGCCATTACCGACGATCCAACCTAAAGGCTCGGGCCATCCGCCCCTCGTCAACCGGCGGCAGGATTGCCGGGACAGTTCAGACACCGTGGAAGATTAGGGGTGAAGCCGACCCAATGGAGAGTTCGTTGAAAGGAGAGCCCGTGGTTTTTGTTGCGAGTGATGCCAACCGGTGGTTCAACACGGTCGCTCCCGGCACCGGACTCAGCGTGCTCTCGAAGGGAGCCGGTTTTTCCCGCATACGCATCTTGCAACAAATGGCAGATGACCGCGTCAAGGAGGAAACGATCATTGGGGTCTCCCGCGCCCTGCATCTGGACCCCCTGGAACAGCTCCGCACGTTCCCCGGATACGAGTCGCTGGCCCCTTCCCGCCCCGAGCCCCGGGAAGTCGACGCCTTCATCCGGTGGGAACATTTGCTGCGCGCATGTGCGGCGCTTGAGCTGGGAGACCCCGTCACGGATTCCTCGCTGGGACCCACCTTTTTCCGGGGCACCAGTCGACAATGGGTCGACAGTATCGACCCCGACCGTGGACTGCGCAAACACCTGCAGCAATACGGCCCGGTCACCAGCCAGGGGCTCTCGTCGATGCTCAATGGGCCCCTGCGCATCGACCTGGCGTTGCTTGCGGCGAAGTACGCCGGCGTTCCGCAG
>NZ_JAGIOF010000002.1 GCF_017876535.1 Paeniglutamicibacter kerguelensis | reverse complement strand
TCCCCCGGGTTTGTTTGTATATCGGCTGTGATTCTACCCGCGGGGCAAGATCCGGCCCGCTTCGCTGGGCTGTGTGGCGTCGTGATCACAACAGGTTCCGAAGCCCTGTTTTTGACGTGGTCTCAATGACGTACCCCCGAATACCTGGGGCGTGTGGGTGGCGTAGGGGGCACGCTTCGCAGTGCCCCCTGGATCAACCTCCGCTGCGCTGCGGTTGATGGGCCGGCCCCGCTCCCTCCGCGTGTTCACTTGGGGTCGTCGGTCCCGTGTCCGGCCCCCTGTCCGGCCCCCTGTCCCAGAGCGCGCTGGTTCTCCTTCGTCGGACGCCCTGGGACAGATGCAAGGTATGATTCCCCGTAACGGAAAACTGTCGTACCGCTCGTTCCTCGCTGACAGTTTTCGTTCCGGCTCATCGCCCCTTGCTCCTGCGGAGGGCTTGTTTTCGACCGCGGGGCGGTCTCGCAAAGGATGGTTCGCATGGCGTTGTTTTCCCGGAAAAGCCCGGCACCGAGTACCCCGGTGAGTCCGTGGGTTCTGGCCGGGGAAGCTCTAAAGGCCAAACAAGAGGCGGAGGCCGCGGATGCTGCAGCAGCGCGTCCAGTGTTCGAGCCACGCAAGGCGGGCCGGCCGACGGTTGAGAACCCGCGCACGCGTCGGGTGTCGATGTCGTTGACCGAGGAAGAGCACGCGGCCTTGATTGCGGCAGCTGGGGATCGATCGGTTTCGGCCTGGGCGAGAGGCGAGATTCTAGCCCAGCTAGATGTTAGTGATTCAAATCACATTGGCGCTGCGGGTGAGATAGCGAAGCTGCGCGCGGATCTGGGGCGGGTGGGGTCGAACCTGAACCAGTTGGTGCGTGCCGTGAATTCCGGGCACGCCCCGTCCAGTCCCGAGTTGCTGGAGGCCGTGCAGGCGACCCGCGAGGAACTGGCCCGCGTGCGCGGTGAGCTGCCGTGATCGCGAAAATCACCCGGGGGAACAACCCCGGGGACATCGGCGCCTACCTGCACGGGCCGGGCAACGCGAACGAGCACGCCTACGAGTTCGGCGGATCCAAGCAGTCGGGCGGCATCGTGATTGCCTCCAATGTCGGCATGGAGGGCCACACCGACCCGTCCCAGTGGGCCGGGGAGTTGCGCAAGGCGCTCAACACCCGCCGGGAGATCAAGAACCCCGTCTGGCATGTTTCGCTGCGCAACACCGCACAGGATAGGACGTTGTCGGATGCGACGTGGGCCGACATGGGGCAGTCGTTTGCCGAGGACATGGGCTTTGCGGATCATCCGTGGGTGATGGTGCGCCACGGTCATGACCACGTGCACCTGGTGGTCTCCCGGGTCAACGATCTGGGCGAGGTCTGGCATGCCAGGAACGACCGCCGCGCGGCACAGAGCGCCTGCACGAAGCTTGAGCGCGAACACAAGCTGGTGGAGGCTCCCCGGCGACGGAACCAGCCGAAACTAGCGGTCAGCGCCGAGCGGGAAGAATTCAAGGGCAAGGCCCGGACACTGGGTTCACACCGGGCCGTGAAAGAGCGTGAGCAGCGTGAATTGGACGAACAGAGAGCCAAGATTCAGAAGATGCGGGAGGCGAGTTTCCCGAACCCACCCACGACCCGTGGACCTGCCAAGGGGATCACTCCTGTGGCGCGTCCGTACACACCGCCGCAGCTTGGACGCGATGAAGGATACGAACGATAGCCAGAATTTATCTAGTGTTCCAGAACGCTGGCAAGGCCTTCACGTATAGCCGTGCGGCTTGCTTTTGTTACACCGTGAAGCGTTCCGCGTTCAGGATTGTAAACAAAGAGCAAAGCGCCGGCTTGGCGACCAAATTCTTCGGCGTCTCTCGTATAACCGTTGAGTGAAAAGAACACCGGGGACTTGCCGAGGTTGTATGCGACACCAACAATCGCACGCACGTAGAGGGGTCCCACTGGCATTGCATGATGCTTTACCTCAGCAACAAACCGGTTCGAAACCA
Organism: Paeniglutamicibacter kerguelensis; assembly: GCF_017876535.1. Taxonomy (NCBI): domain Bacteria; kingdom Bacillati; phylum Actinomycetota; class Actinomycetes; order Micrococcales; family Micrococcaceae; genus Paeniglutamicibacter; species Paeniglutamicibacter kerguelensis. The sequence goes on along the minus strand of NZ_JAGIOF010000002.1, from coordinate 13,035 downwards.
CATCAATGCCGCCATCTCGTGTTGCTTGGGAGACCACGGCATCTTCCTCACCGAGGTATCGCATCCATCTGGCAGCCAGTGCTTCGGCTTCCTGGTGCGTGCAGTCGAAGACTGGTTGCGGCCGCCGCATGGCCTCCTCACGCTCAAGCGCAGCTTCGCGTTCCATCGATTCTTGGAGTTCACGCGCTTGAATCCGTGCAATTTCCTCGGCTTTTTGTGCGCGCTTGGCGCCGTTCAATCGCGCGTTCACGGCTACAGCTGCGTCGTTGAATTGCATAGTGACAGCCAGACGTGTCTGTCGAACCTTCTGCCATGTGTAGTGCGGAATGCTTTTGCGCGCGGCAGTTTTTTTCGCGGAGGAGAATACGGCCCACCACAACAGAGACCACAGCAATGCACAGAGGATCGACAAAGTTGGATCTGCGCCGAAGCTAGATCCAAACCATAACAACAGAAAAAGAAACAGGATCACCAAGAGGCCGCATAACCAGACATCTTTGATCCATGTCGGAGGGAGATACACAGGTGGGCAGGGCTTGCGCTGAGGCCATGTTGTATCACGGTACTGGAGCGCTGCGTCGTTGGAGCCGTCTGCGTTTTCCATCCCTGCCCGCCAACGGCCAAAGACAAATTCTTCAGCGGCTTTGTTTACCGCGTCGTATTCGGCTTCCCAGCCCACTGACTCACCCCATGAAGTTTCATTCAATTGATCTTCCCAACTTACCCAGGAAGGAAGACAGTTCTTTAGGTCTCAATGTTTTCGAACAAGATATGTCTTTCGGCGGCGGTATTTTGTCCGCACCATCGATTGTCGATTATGTTACATTTGTAACTTAATGTTACAGTTTGCCCATGACAGTAATTTCCGACATCAAGGACGCCCGCTTGGCCGCTCAGTCCGCCAACCTTCGCCTCGAGGAGAGCATCCTCCGCGCATACGAACACCGCGTGAAAGTCACAGAGATCGCGCAAGCCTCCGGGTTCTCGCGCATGCAAGTGAACCGCATCATTAATAAATGTGGGGCGACACTGCGCCTCCCCCCACCTGATCGCCGCGGCCTCTACACCGATAGCGTCGGACGTATGGAAAAGGCGAAGCCCCATTGGCTGGTCGCGAGCGTTGGCTCAGGGGCGGTTCGCGGATGGTATTTCCGTGAGGAGGACGCAGTGAACGCGAAGGAGGAAGGACAGTATCATCGCCCCGTGAACCATTCAGAGCGGGGCTGGGAGTGAGTTCATAAAGGGAACGCTTCACCCGACGACCACGCGCGCCTCGAAAGTCCCTTCGTGCCCTGATGGAACAATGTTGCCAGCGTCAAATAGAAACAGCGGGGGAAACCATGAAAGACGAGCAATTCCATTACGGGCGGAGCCGCGACTCGGTTGACCCGCTCCCCCCTGCCAACAAAGGTGGGGGCGGAGGCTCTCGGCTAGTCATAACAGCCTCGCTCCTCATGCTCGTTTTGCTGGTCTGGTCGGGGATTAGTTCAACACTCGACACAGACGCACCCTCCAAAGCGGCTGCCACCTCTCCGCAATCTAACGCCAAGGCCTTTGCGGCCGCCCCCACTAAAACAACACCCCCGGCAACAAAAACAAACGAGGAACTCAGTCGCGACTACACAACCAATAGCTACAGGGCGTACGGGCTCACGCCGCCTTCCGAATTAGATCTCAAGAGCATCGCCGTCCAAATCTGTAGCGACATTCGCACGGGAGGCGAAGGGAGCTATTTTCACACCACGTATGGCAAGCCCGGCAGCAAATCTGCCGGTACTGCTGCAAGCCTCAATTACGCCTATGCGACCGTAACCGAATGCAACTTGACCAGTACGTTCTGGGAAGGAAATAGCGCCCGAGCGCGCCTAAGGACCGCCACTTACCAAGCGCCTAAGTTCATCATTCCCGAAGGTGACTCCACGGCACCCAGCCGCCCCGCAGCGCCAAGCCGATCCACAACGGGCTACAGGGTTCGATGCATGGACGGCACACACTCCAACGCAGGGGGAAAGCAAGGTGCTTGCTCCTGGCACGGCGGCGTAGACAGGTAGTACGACCCCGCAGAGTGGGGGTGCCCGTGTGGGACGCGGGTCGTGTCTGTCAGCGAGTAAGAGTGCGTAAGGCCAAAGAAAATCCCCAGCTTATCGAGATTTGATTTATACCAAACGTCCCTTTGGTATAAATTCGGAACGTGAACCCGACCAGGACAGCCATCGTTTATGCCCGAGTGTCCACCGAGGAACAGGCCCGCAAGGGGGCCAGCCTTGATGCCCAGGTGGTGCTCCTGAGCCATGTCGCGCAGCTTCGGGGCTGGAACGCGGTGGTCATGCAGGAGCAGGCCTCCGGCAAGTCCATGTCCCGCAAGGCGCGTCCGGTATTGAACGAGGCGCTGGACATGCTCACCGCTGGCGCGGCCCACTACCTGCTGGCCATTCGGATCGACCGCATCAGCCGCAACGTCGAAGACTTCGCCGGGCTCATGGGCAGGTCGCGGCGCGAGGGCTGGGCCATGGTGCTGAGCGAGATGGATCTGGACACCACCACGTCGCAGGGTGAGTTCATGGCCAATGTCCAGGTGTCGGTCGCGCAGTATGAACGGCGGCTGATCGGTGACCGAACCCGCGAGGGGCTGGCGCAGCGGAAGCGCGAGGGCGTGAAGCTGGGCCGCCGCACGGAGCTGCCCGTTGCGGTGGTGAAGCGGATCAAGGCCGAACGCCGCGACGGCGCCACGTATACGGCGATCGCCAACGGGCTGACCGAGGACGGGACGCCGACGGCGCAGGGTGGCGCGCGGTGGTATCCGGCAACCGTGAAGAAGATCCTGGAGTCCGAGGTCTGGGCCAACGTTTCCTAGCTGGCCATGGAGTCGGGCCTGACGGCCCGGCCCACCCGTCGGCGCACGATGACAAGATGAACCGACCAACGAAGGGCACGACGTGACCACCCGAGCATCAGAGATTTATGACCAGCTCCGCACCCTGCGGTTCCAGCTGGAGCAGCTGGCAGACCACGGCCGCATCGTCATGGCCACGGACAGCCTGAACCAGACCTACCCGGCATCAGCCCCCGCGATCGCGTCGGCGCTCGAAGGACTCGACCAGGCAATCGACGCGACATGCTGGATGGAAACCGTGGCCACCGTCGATGGAACCTATCCCGAGCTGAAGGACTAGACAGGAAACGCAAGGCCCCCGATTCAAGACCACGAGTCGGGGGCTTCCTCACGCCCGGGGCACGGGCTTAGACCACGGAAGTGCTGTATAGCGACCAATGGCAAATTCTGTCATCTGCCCAGCGGTAATCTGAATGTCACCACCGATAACGGGGGAAACACCAATGGTTTCCGGTTGGACGTCCAACCGGAAAATGCGAAACCAACCCAACAGGAGAATTCATGAACGGCACAACACCAATCGGGCTACCCCCGAGGCGCGGCGTCCGAAAGGGCAACTACGACTGGGACGGCAAGGCCCGACTTGCCCAGGAAACCCCGGGCGTTGCGGTGCTCGCCGGCGAAGGCGTACCGGAATCGCTGAGCAAGAGCGTCCGCACCTACCGCACTCCCCCGTTCATCCAGGCCGATGGGCGCATTGTCGTCAACCTCCGCAACTCCGTTGTCAATGAGGAAGGCGTACGCCACGGCGACATTTACCTCACCTGGGTTCCCGAAGAATCCAAGTAACGCCAAGCGAAGGGCAACTCGACGGCGGCAAACGAAAACCAGATCATGGGGCCGGCTAACTGTAGCCGGCCCCTTTTCGTGTCCGTTTCCGAGCCCCGGCCCATCTTCACCACGGCCACGCGGCGCTATGACCGGGCACGGGGAGAGCCCCGGAGCCTTTGACGGTTGCACGGCGCTGGCGCGCCGCCTAACGCCCGCAAATCACCGACGACGACCGAAGGTTAGCCATCGGCGAGCACCGCTGGGAGAGGATTGCTCAGGGTCGCTCACGGCACCATCCTGGGCACGGTCACTGGGCACGCTCAGAGCTTGCTCAGCGGGTTGCTCAGGCCTGGTTCCCTCGATCATCCGCAAGGCCATGCGGAGGTCTTCCGCGCGCTCATGGGCGAATGCCGCAAGCCTTTCCAGTCCGGCGCTGCGTTCGCGTTCAACGGCAAGCTGTTGTTCCAGTTCGGCAATGCGCTGGGCATGGTTGCTCATGGGTTGTTCAGCAGGTTGCTCAGTGGACACGTTCACCGGATTGTCTGGGCTGCTCTTGACCATGCTCACCCCGGCGGCGAGTAGATCCTCGACCGGGAACCGCCACGCACCCGAGCTGTCCTTGTAGGCGTTGGGAAGTCGTCCGTTCTCCAGGTGCCTGCGAAGGGTCGACCTGCTGGCGTTGGTTCGTTCGACAGCTTCCGAGAGTCGCCATGCGGGGCGTTGTCCATCCATGCTTCCAAGGTACGGGGAACGATTCGAGCCCCAGGCCCAAGTCAGAGTGACACGCCGGTTAAAGGCCGATAGCCGAGACCCTGGCAGGTACTCGGCTATCGTGATGTTCGTCAAAAACAACTTAATAGAAAGTGTATCCCGACTCCTGGCAGAGTGCGCGATACCCGTCCACGGCATGTCGAAGCCGAGTCAGGATGAATGACCACCGGCTTGTCCCCGGGTGTAGTGAGACCAAAGGATTTCCCGAGAGGGATTGAACGCGTATCAAGGCAGACTCGGAGCGCTAGAAAATCCAGCGGGGTAAGAGCGTTTGCGGCTCCCCCGGTTCACCCCTCACATCCCAGTCCTGGCGCAGGCGAGTAATACCCGTAGCGCGTTCTAGGAAACCTCGACCGGCTCCGTCCGAATCAGATCCTCAGTCCCCCTCAGTGAATCCTTCCGCGCCATCAGTGCGCCCCGATTCACTGGGGGGGTCCATCGTTTCCTGACCCCACCATCCGAATGCCACGGCCGGTGCGTTGCGTCAATACCTAACCGAAGCGTTGGGGGCAGGGAACAGCAGGGGGAGACAGCCTGAGCGAAGCGAAGTCCTTTACCGAAGACTTGAGTACAGACCTGCCTCCTCAAGTTCCAGAGGCTCCGTCCTCGCTCGCCCGACTGCACCCAGCTTGGTTCCGTTGGTTCCCGGGCTAACACGATGACGGCTAACCCGGGAACCTGGTGATTCGCTAGGGCTACTTGCAGAATCCGTTGGTACGGATTGTCTTCAACAGCTGCTTTGCTTCGGCGTCGGAAACTGACTCGACGCCGAGACCCTCAAAGCGGGCCTTGACCGATCTAACCAAGCTGGCTTCCGGGGACTCATCCAAGATGCTTGTGCACTGGTTCCGTGCGTTGTCCACGGTCTTCCGGTTGATGAACGCCGGGTTGATCTTCTTGATGTCGTCCAGCAGTTTTGCTTCCTGCTCAGCGGTGGGCTTGGGAATGCTGGTGCCAGCAGCGGCAGCAACTTCGCCCACGGTGGATGCTGATGGCGTGGCCGCAGCCTCAGGCTCTGCACTTCCACCGCAAGCGGTCGCTGTCAGCAGCAGAACGGACATCAGGACAGGCATGGCAAACTTCTTCATTTTCTTCCCCCGGGTTTGTTTGTATATCGGCTGTGATTCTACCCGCGGGGCAAGATCCGGCCCGCTTCGCTGGGCTGTGTGGCGTCGTGATCACAACAGGTTCCGAAGCCCTGTTTTTGACGTGGTCTCAATGACGTACCCCCGAATACCTGGGGCGTGTGGGTGGCGTAGGGGGCACGCTTCGCAGTGCCCCCTGGATCAACCTCCGCTGCGCTGCGGTTGATGGGCCGGCCCCGCTCCCTCCGCGTGTTCACTTGGGGTCGTCGGTCCCGTGTCCGGCCCCCTGTCCGGCCCCCTGTCCCAGAGCGCGCTGGTTCTCCTTCGTCGGACGCCCTGGGACAGATGCAAGGTATGATTCCCCGTAACGGAAAACTGTCGTACCGCTCGTTCCTCGCTGACAGTTTTCGTTCCGGCTCATCGCCCCTTGCTCCTGCGGAGGGCTTGTTTTCGACCGCGGGGCGGTCTCGCAAAGGATGGTTCGCATGGCGTTGTTTTCCCGGAAAAGCCCGGCACCGAGTACCCCGGTGAGTCCGTGGGTTCTGGCCGGGGAAGCTCTAAAGGCCAAACAAGAGGCGGAGGCCGCGGATGCTGCAGCAGCGCGTCCAGTGTTCGAGCCACGCAAGGCGGGCCGGCCGACGGTTGAGAACCCGCGCACGCGTCGGGTGTCGATGTCGTTGACCGAGGAAGAGCACGCGGCCTTGATTGCGGCAGCTGGGGATCGATCGGTTTCGGCCTGGGCGAGAGGCGAGATTCTAGCCCAGCTAGATGTTAGTGATTCAAATCACATTGGCGCTGCGGGTGAGATAGCGAAGCTGCGCGCGGATCTGGGGCGGGTGGGGTCGAACCTGAACCAGTTGGTGCGTGCCGTGAATTCCGGGCACGCCCCGTCCAGTCCCGAGTTGCTGGAGGCCGTGCAGGCGACCCGCGAGGAACTGGCCCGCGTGCGCGGTGAGCTGCCGTGATCGCGAAAATCACCCGGGGGAACAACCCCGGGGACATCGGCGCCTACCTGCACGGGCCGGGCAACGCGAACGAGCACGCCTACGAGTTCGGCGGATCCAAGCAGTCGGGCGGCATCGTGATTGCCTCCAATGTCGGCATGGAGGGCCACACCGACCCGTCCCAGTGGGCCGGGGAGTTGCGCAAGGCGCTCAACACCCGCCGGGAGATCAAGAACCCCGTCTGGCATGTTTCGCTGCGCAACACCGCACAGGATAGGACGTTGTCGGATGCGACGTGGGCCGACATGGGGCAGTCGTTTGCCGAGGACATGGGCTTTGCGGATCATCCGTGGGTGATGGTGCGCCACGGTCATGACCACGTGCACCTGGTGGTCTCCCGGGTCAACGATCTGGGCGAGGTCTGGCATGCCAGGAACGACCGCCGCGCGGCACAGAGCGCCTGCACGAAGCTTGAGCGCGAACACAAGCTGGTGGAGGCTCCCCGGCGACGGAACCAGCCGAAACTAGCGGTCAGCGCCGAGCGGGAAGAATTCAAGGGCAAGGCCCGGACACTGGGTTCACACCGGGCCGTGAAAGAGCGTGAGCAGCGTGAATTGGACGAACAGAGAGCCAAGATTCAGAAGATGCGGGAGGCGAGTTTCCCGAACCCACCCACGACCCGTGGACCTGCCAAGGGGATCACTCCTGTGGCGCGTCCGTACACACCGCCGCAGCTTGGACGCGATGAAGGATACGAACGATAGCCAGAATTTATCTAGTGTTCCAGAACGCTGGCAAGGCCTTCACGTATAGCCGTGCGGCTTGCTTTTGTTACACCGTGAAGCGTTCCGCGTTCAGGATTGTAAACAAAGAGCAAAGCGCCGGCTTGGCGACCAAATTCTTCGGCGTCTCTCGTATAACCGTTGAGTGAAAAGAACACCGGGGACTTGCCGAGGTTGTATGCGACACCAACAATCGCACGCACGTAGAGGGGTCCCACTGGCATTGCATGATGCTTTACCTCAGCAACAAACCGGTTCGAAACCACATCAATGCCGCCATCTCGTGTTGCTTGGGAGACCACGGCATCTTCCTCACCGAGGTATCGCATCCATCTGGCAGCCAGTGCTTCGGCTTCCTGGTGCGTGCAGTCGAAGACTGGTTGCGGCCGCCGCATGGCCTCCTCACGCTCAAGCGCAGCTTCGCGTTCCATCGATTCTTGGAGTTCACGCGCTTGAATCCGTGCAATTTCCTCGGCTTTTTGTGCGCGCTTGGCGCCGTTCAATCGCGCGTTCACGGCTACAGCTGCGTCGTTGAATTGCATAGTGACAGCCAGACGTGTCTGTCGAACCTTCTGCCATGTGTAGTGCGGAATGCTTTTGCGCGCGGCAGTTTTTTTCGCGGAGGAGAATACGGCCCACCACAACAGAGACCACAGCAATGCACAGAGGATCGACAAAGTTGGATCTGCGCCGAAGCTAGATCCAAACCATAACAACAGAAAAAGAAACAGGATCACCAAGAGGCCGCATAACCAGACATCTTTGATCCATGTCGGAGGGAGATACACAGGTGGGCAGGGCTTGCGCTGAGGCCATGTTGTATCACGGTACTGGAGCGCTGCGTCGTTGGAGCCGTCTGCGTTTTCCATCCCTGCCCGCCAACGGCCAAAGACAAATTCTTCAGCGGCTTTGTTTACCGCGTCGTATTCGGCTTCCCAGCCCACTGACTCACCCCATGAAGTTTCATTCAATTGATCTTCCCAACTTACCCAGGAAGGAAGACAGTTCTTTAGGTCTCAATGTTTTCGAACAAGATATGTCTTTCGGCGGCGGTATTTTGTCCGCACCATCGATTGTCGATTATGTTACATTTGTAACTTAATGTTACAGTTTGCCCATGACAGTAATTTCCGACATCAAGGACGCCCGCTTGGCCGCTCAGTCCGCCAACCTTCGCCTCGAGGAGAGCATCCTCCGCGCATACGAACACCGCGTGAAAGTCACAGAGATCGCGCAAGCCTCCGGGTTCTCGCGCATGCAAGTGAACCGCATCATTAATAAATGTGGGGCGACACTGCGCCTCCCCCCACCTGATCGCCGCGGCCTCTACACCGATAGCGTCGGACGTATGGAAAAGGCGAAGCCCCATTGGCTGGTCGCGAGCGTTGGCTCAGGGGCGGTTCGCGGATGGTATTTCCGTGAGGAGGACGCAGTGAACGCGAAGGAGGAAGGACAGTATCATCGCCCCGTGAACCATTCAGAGCGGGGCTGGGAGTGAGTTCATAAAGGGAACGCTTCACCCGACGACCACGCGCGCCTCGAAAGTCCCTTCGTGCCCTGATGGAACAATGTTGCCAGCGTCAAATAGAAACAGCGGGGGAAACCATGAAAGACGAGCAATTCCATTACGGGCGGAGCCGCGACTCGGTTGACCCGCTCCCCCCTGCCAACAAAGGTGGGGGCGGAGGCTCTCGGCTAGTCATAACAGCCTCGCTCCTCATGCTCGTTTTGCTGGTCTGGTCGGGGATTAGTTCAACACTCGACACAGACGCACCCTCCAAAGCGGCTGCCACCTCTCCGCAATCTAACGCCAAGGCCTTTGCGGCCGCCCCCACTAAAACAACACCCCCGGCAACAAAAACAAACGAGGAACTCAGTCGCGACTACACAACCAATAGCTACAGGGCGTACGGGCTCACGCCGCCTTCCGAATTAGATCTCAAGAGCATCGCCGTCCAAATCTGTAGCGACATTCGCACGGGAGGCGAAGGGAGCTATTTTCACACCACGTATGGCAAGCCCGGCAGCAAATCTGCCGGTACTGCTGCAAGCCTCAATTACGCCTATGCGACCGTAACCGAATGCAACTTGACCAGTACGTTCTGGGAAGGAAATAGCGCCCGAGCGCGCCTAAGGACCGCCACTTACCAAGCGCCTAAGTTCATCATTCCCGAAGGTGACTCCACGGCACCCAGCCGCCCCGCAGCGCCAAGCCGATCCACAACGGGCTACAGGGTTCGATGCATGGACGGCACACACTCCAACGCAGGGGGAAAGCAAGGTGCTTGCTCCTGGCACGGCGGCGTAGACAGGTAGTACGACCCCGCAGAGTGGGGGTGCCCGTGTGGGACGCGGGTCGTGTCTGTCAGCGAGTAAGAGTGCGTAAGGCCAAAGAAAATCCCCAGCTTATCGAGATTTGATTTATACCAAACGTCCCTTTGGTATAAATTCGGAACGTGAACCCGACCAGGACAGCCATCGTTTATGCCCGAGTGTCCACCGAGGAACAGGCCCGCAAGGGGGCCAGCCTTGATGCCCAGGTGGTGCTCCTGAGCCATGTCGCGCAGCTTCGGGGCTGGAACGCGGTGGTCATGCAGGAGCAGGCCTCCGGCAAGTCCATGTCCCGCAAGGCGCGTCCGGTATTGAACGAGGCGCTGGACATGCTCACCGCTGGCGCGGCCCACTACCTGCTGGCCATTCGGATCGACCGCATCAGCCGCAACGTCGAAGACTTCGCCGGGCTCATGGGCAGGTCGCGGCGCGAGGGCTGGGCCATGGTGCTGAGCGAGATGGATCTGGACACCACCACGTCGCAGGGTGAGTTCATGGCCAATGTCCAGGTGTCGGTCGCGCAGTATGAACGGCGGCTGATCGGTGACCGAACCCGCGAGGGGCTGGCGCAGCGGAAGCGCGAGGGCGTGAAGCTGGGCCGCCGCACGGAGCTGCCCGTTGCGGTGGTGAAGCGGATCAAGGCCGAACGCCGCGACGGCGCCACGTATACGGCGATCGCCAACGGGCTGACCGAGGACGGGACGCCGACGGCGCAGGGTGGCGCGCGGTGGTATCCGGCAACCGTGAAGAAGATCCTGGAGTCCGAGGTCTGGGCCAACGTTTCCTAGCTGGCCATGGAGTCGGGCCTGACGGCCCGGCCCACCCGTCGGCGCACGATGACAAGATGAACCGACCAACGAAGGGCACGACGTGACCACCCGAGCATCAGAGATTTATGACCAGCTCCGCACCCTGCGGTTCCAGCTGGAGCAGCTGGCAGACCACGGCCGCATCGTCATGGCCACGGACAGCCTGAACCAGACCTACCCGGCATCAGCCCCCGCGATCGCGTCGGCGCTCGAAGGACTCGACCAGGCAATCGACGCGACATGCTGGATGGAAACCGTGGCCACCGTCGATGGAACCTATCCCGAGCTGAAGGACTAGACAGGAAACGCAAGGCCCCCGATTCAAGACCACGAGTCGGGGGCTTCCTCACGCCCGGGGCACGGGCTTAGACCACGGAAGTGCTGTATAGCGACCAATGGCAAATTCTGTCATCTGCCCAGCGGTAATCTGAATGTCACCACCGATAACGGGGGAAACACCAATGGTTTCCGGTTGGACGTCCAACCGGAAAATGCGAAACCAACCCAACAGGAGAATTCATGAACGGCACAACACCAATCGGGCTACCCCCGAGGCGCGGCGTCCGAAAGGGCAACTACGACTGGGACGGCAAGGCCCGACTTGCCCAGGAAACCCCGGGCGTTGCGGTGCTCGCCGGCGAAGGCGTACCGGAATCGCTGAGCAAGAGCGTCCGCACCTACCGCACTCCCCCGTTCATCCAGGCCGATGGGCGCATTGTCGTCAACCTCCGCAACTCCGTTGTCAATGAGGAAGGCGTACGCCACGGCGACATTTACCTCACCTGGGTTCCCGAAGAATCCAAGTAACGCCAAGCGAAGGGCAACTCGACGGCGGCAAACGAAAACCAGATCATGGGGCCGGCTAACTGTAGCCGGCCCCTTTTCGTGTCCGTTTCCGAGCCCCGGCCCATCTTCACCACGGCCACGCGGCGCTATGACCGGGCACGGGGAGAGCCCCGGAGCCTTTGACGGTTGCACGGCGCTGGCGCGCCGCCTAACGCCCGCAAATCACCGACGACGACCGAAGGTTAGCCATCGGCGAGCACCGCTGGGAGAGGATTGCTCAGGGTCGCTCACGGCACCATCCTGGGCACGGTCACTGGGCACGCTCAGAGCTTGCTCAGCGGGTTGCTCAGGCCTGGTTCCCTCGATCATCCGCAAGGCCATGCGGAGGTCTTCCGCGCGCTCATGGGCGAATGCCGCAAGCCTTTCCAGTCCGGCGCTGCGTTCGCGTTCAACGGCAAGCTGTTGTTCCAGTTCGGCAATGCGCTGGGCATGGTTGCTCATGGGTTGTTCAGCAGGTTGCTCAGTGGACACGTTCACCGGATTGTCTGGGCTGCTCTTGACCATGCTCACCCCGGCGGCGAGTAGATCCTCGACCGGGAACCGCCACGCACCCGAGCTGTCCTTGTAGGCGTTGGGAAGTCGTCCGTTCTCCAGGTGCCTGCGAAGGGTCGACCTGCTGGCGTTGGTTCGTTCGACAGCTTCCGAGAGTCGCCATGCGGGGCGTTGTCCATCCATGCTTCCAAGGTACGGGGAACGATTCGAGCCCCAGGCCCAAGTCAGAGTGACACGCCGGTTAAAGGCCGATAGCCGAGACCCTGGCAGGTACTCGGCTATCGTGATGTTCGTCAAAAACAACTTAATAGAAAGTGTATCCCGACTCCTGGCAGAGTGCGCGATACCCGTCCACGGCATGTCGAAGCCGAGTCAGGATGAATGACCACCGGCTTGTCCCCGGGTGTAGTGAGACCAAAGGATTTCCCGAGAGGGATTGAACGCGTATCAAGGCAGACTCGGAGCGCTAGAAAATCCAGCGGGGTAAGAGCGTTTGCGGCTCCCCCGGTTCACCCCTCACATCCCAGTCCTGGCGCAGGCGAGTAATACCCGTAGCGCGTTCTAGGAAACCTCGACCGGCTCCGTCCGAATCAGATCCTCAGTCCCCCTCAGTGAATCCTTCCGCGCCATCAGTGCGCCCCGATTCACTGGGGGGGTCCATCGTTTCCTGACCCCACCATCCGAATGCCACGGCCGGTGCGTTGCGTCAATACCTAACCGAAGCGTTGGGGGCAGGGAACAGCAGGGGGAGACAGCCTGAGCGAAGCGAAGTCCTTTACCGAAGACTTGAGTACAGACCTGCCTCCTCAAGTTCCAGAGGCTCCGTCCTCGCTCGCCCGACTGCACCCAGCTTGGTTCCGTTGGTTCCCGGGCTAACACGATGACGGCTAACCCGGGAACCTGGTGATTCGCTAGGGCTACTTGCAGAATCCGTTGGTACGGATTGTCTTCAACAGCTGCTTTGCTTCGGCGTCGGAAACTGACTCGACGCCGAGACCCTCAAAGCGGGCCTTGACCGATCTAACCAAGCTGGCTTCCGGGGACTCATCCAAGATGCTTGTGCACTGGTTCCGTGCGTTGTCCACGGTCTTCCGGTTGATGAACGCCGGGTTGATCTTCTTGATGTCGTCCAGCAGTTTTGCTTCCTGCTCAGCGGTGGGCTTGGGAATGCTGGTGCCAGCAGCGGCAGCAACTTCGCCCACGGTGGATGCTGATGGCGTGGCCGCAGCCTCAGGCTCTGCACTTCCACCGCAAGCGGTCGCTGTCAGCAGCAGAACGGACATCAGGACAGGCATGGCAAACTTCTTCATT